>PLYG01000223.1 GCA_003153335.1 Betaproteobacteria bacterium
CGGCGCTGGCCTGCGCGGAAAATGCCCTGGCCGGACTCGACGGGACACTGGATCCTTCGCTCGTCGTGAATGCCGAAGTCTTGCGTCAAGAATGACAAAAGGAGATTTTCCGATGTCGACGACGACCAACCGCCGCGTGACGATCGATGACGAGTACCGGGCTCGTACGCGAGCGTCGGCAGATCTCTATGCAGAAGCATGCACGGTGATTCCGGCAGGAATCACCCACGACTCGCGCTTCACGCTGCCTTACCCGATCTTCGTAGCTCGCGCCGCAGGCCCCCGCAAGTGGGATGTCGACGGCAACGAATACGTCGATTACTTCGGCGGCCACGGAGCGTTGCTGCTCGGTCATTCACACCCGGCCGTGGTCGAAGCGGTGCAGCGCCAGGTCTCTCTCGGTACGCATTGGGGCGCCTCGCACACGCTTGAAGTGCGCTGGGCGCAGCTCGTGCAGCGCCTGATCCCGTCGGCCGAGCGGGTTCGCTTCACGGCTTCGGGGACCGAAGCCTCGCACCTGGCACTGCGGCTTGCACGAGCGTACACCGGGAAACCGAAGATCATGCGGTTCGTCGGCCACTTCCACGGTTGGCATGGCGAGGTCGTCGCGGGCGCGATGTCGCATTTCGATGGCTCGGTACCCGCCGGCATTGCGCCGTCGCTGCTCGATCAGTCGATCGTGCTGCCGGCCGAAGATATTCCACGCATCGTCGAAACGCTGCAGACGCGCGATGACATCGCTGCGGTCATATTCGAGCCCTCGGGCGCATCGTGGGGTCAGGTACCGCTGCCGCCCGGCTTCATCGCCAGACTGCGGGAGGTCACACGGAAACAGGGAGTGGTGCTCATTTTCGACGAGGTGATCACCGGCTTTCGCTGGTCGCGCGGCGGCGCGCAGGCCCGCTACGGGATCACGCCCGATTTGTGTGTGCTGGCCAAGATCCTCGCGGGCGGCCTGCCCGGAGGTGCGGTGGCCGGCGCCAAGGCCATCATGGATCAACTCGATCCCGCCGCAGCGAAGGCAGCCTCGAGAGAGAAGATCGGCCACCAAGGCACGTTCAACGCCAACCCGCTTTGCGCTGCCGCGGCGGTCGCGACGTTGGGGATTGTCGAGACGACCGACGTGTGCGAGCGTGCCGAAGCCGCGGCTGCCGAGATTCGCAACGGCATGCGCCGGATTCTGATCGAAGAAGGCGTCCCCTGGGGCGTGTACGGCGAGGCGTCGGTGTTCATTATTTTTCCAAATCCCGGGCGCCTGCCGATCGATCCTGCGACATTCGACCCGGCCGAGCTCGGCTTCAAGGGTATCAAGGGGGCGCGCGATGCGAACCTGATCAACCGTCTGCGCGTGGCCATGCTTGCCAACGGCGTCGACATCATGGGCGGACCGGGCGGAATCGTTTCAGCGTCTCACGGCCCGGGTGAGGTCGCGCAGACTCTGGATGCATTTCGCATCGCAGTGCGAAGGCTGAAATTGGAGGGCGATATCCGGAACGCCTAGCTATGGCGTGTTGAAAGGTGGCGCCGTCGCTCGCCACGGCGGAGTGCTGTTACGATGGCGCATTGATGATCAACCCAATCGAGGAGAAGCAGACCATGCCAATCAGCGGCAAATGGATCTTTACCGCAGCCATGGACGTCGACCCGGACAAGGAAGCCATCTTCAACGAGGTCTACGACGAGGAGCACATTCCGATCATCACCAGGGTACCGGGTGTGATTTCGGTGACACGGCTCAAGCTCGACACGCTGCGAATGGCGATGGGCGGTGAGACCAAGACCATGGACCCGCAGGGTGCCCCGCGGTACGCCGCAATCTATGAGCTCGACAGCCCGGATGTGTTGACCAGTCCCGCGTTCGCGAAGGCGGTCGATCAAGGGCGTTGGGCAACGCAGGTCCGGCCCTACACTCGCAACCGCCATCACACCCTGCACAAGGTCATGTGACCAAGCGCATATTTCTCGGAATGCTGACCCCATCTTCGAACACGGCGCTGGAGCCGCTGACCAGCGCGATGCTCGCCGGGCTGCCCGAAGTGTCGGCGCATTTCGGCCGTTTCAAAGTTACCGAGATTTCACTCGACGCGGGCGCGCTCGGACAGTTCGACGAGGTGAAGGTGCTGGAGGCCGCGCGCCTGCTCGCCGACGCCAGGGTCGACGTGATCGCCTGGAATGGCACTTCCGCGGGTTGGCTCGGATTGGACGCAGACGAGCGATTGTGCGAGCGCATCACGGCGGAGACCGGCATTCCCGCGACCACCTCGACGCTTGCCCTAAACGAGATCATGCTGAAGAGCGGGCGCACCGCCTACGGGCTGGTGACGCCGTATCTCGACGCAATCCAGGACAAGATCGTGGCCAACTTCGCGCGCCGCGGCCTCAAGCTGGTCGCCGAGCGGCATCTGAACATCTGCGTCAATTTCGATTTCTCCGAGGTGAGCGAAACGCTGCTCGAAACCATGATCCGCGAGGTGGCGCAGATGAAGCCGCAATGCATTACCACCTATTGCACCAACTTGCGTGCGCTGCGCCTGGTCGACCGGCTGGAACGCGACACCGGCATTCCGATCTACGACACGATCGCCACCGCGGTGTGGAAGTCGCTCAGGATCGCCGGCGTCGACGCGCGCCGCGTTCAGGGCTGGGGCGGTCTGTTCCAGGAAACATTCTGACATCGCGACGACATGACCATGGCTCAATACGATCTCGTCATCCGCAACGCCCGGGTGGCGACCGCGGCGGATACGATGAACTGCGACATCGGCATCTCGGCTGGCAGGATCATGGCGCTCGCGCAATCGCTCGCCCAGGGCAAATCGGAAATCGACGCTGCCGGAAAGTGGGTTACGCCCGGCGGGGTCGACGCTCATTGCCACCTCGACCAGCCGGTGCCGGCGCCGATGCAGATGGCCGACGACTTCGTGAGCGGTACGGTAGCGGCCGCGTGCGGCGGTACGACGACGGTGATTCCATTCGCCGCGCAAGTCAAAGGCGGCAGCCTGCGCGCCGCAGTCGAGGACTATCACCTGCGCGCCGACGGCAAGGCGCTCATCGACTACGCGTTTCATCTCATCGTCACCGACCCGAGCGACACCGTGCTGCGCGAGGAGCTGCCCTCCTTGATCCGCGAAGGCTACACCTCGTTCAAGATTTACATGACCTACGACGATCTGAAGCTCAACGACCGCGAGATTCTCGACGTCCTGGCAGTCGCCCGCGTCGAGGGCGCGATGGTGATGGTGCACGCCGAGAACGCCGATTGCATCGAGTGGCTCACGCGCAAGCTGGAAGCGGCCGGGCGCACCGCGCCGCGCTATCACGCGGAGGCGCGTCCGATGCTGGTGGAGCGCGAAGCCACGCAGCGCGCGATCGCGCTGTCGGAACTGGTCGATGTGCCGATCCTGATCGTGCACGTCTCCGGGCGCGAAGCGCTCGAGCAGATCCGCTGGGCGCACGCGCATGGGCTGCGCATTTACGCCGAAACCTGTCCGCAGTATTTGTTCCTCACCGCGGAGCACCTGCACGCACCGGGCTTCGAGGGCGCAAAGTGCGTATGCAGCCCGCCGCCGCGCGACCACGCGAACCAGCAGGTGATCTGGAACGCGCTTGCCTGCGGCGTGTTCCAGGTGTTCTCCTCGGACCACGCCCCGTTCCGCTATGAAGACGCGCGCGGCAAGAAGCTCGGCGGCAAGGAAGTCCCGTTCCGCCATATCCCGAACGGCATTCCGGGGATCGAGACGCGCCTGCCGCTGCTGTTCTCCGCTGGCGTCCTTGGTGGGCGCATCGACATCACCACCTTCGTCGCGTTGACGTCGACCAATCCGGCGAAACTCTATGGGCTGTATCCGCGCAAGGGCACGATCGCGGTTGGCTCGGACGCAGACCTCGTGATCTGGGACCAGGGCCGCGAGATCATGATCAGCAACAGCATGCTGCATCACCACGTCGACTACACACCCTACGAAGGGATCAAGCTCGCCTCCTGGCCGCAGATCACGCTCTCGCGCGGCGAGGTCGTGTGGGACGGGAGCAGGCCACAAGGCCGGACCGGGCGCGGGCAATTCCTCAAGTGCGCGCTGGCCGATGCCGCGCGGCCGGTAATGCATAGCGCCCGCTGCAAGTTTGACGGAACCGTGCAGTCTTGACTCAGGGAAGTACATTGACTCGGGGATCCACTTTACTTTATGATCAAATTATGCTTGAGGGCCGCGCCCCCCGGCCCGTGCCGCATACGCGGCGGAGCCGTCACAGAGTCCCATGATTCCATTGTTCCAAGGAGAGTCCCATGTTTCACCGTCTGCTGATAGGAATCGTGGCCGGCTTGGTAGTTTCAGGCGGCGCCATTGCGCAGGACCTGCCGAAGTCGCAGTTCAAGGTGATCGGCCTTAACGGCCCGACCGTGGCCTCGATCGTTGACGAGGTGCCGTTCTGGCGCGAAACGCTCCCCAAGGCATCGAACGGCGCGATCACGGTGGACATCATGCCGCTCGATCAAATGGGAGTCGACGACAAAACGATGCTGCGCTTGCTCCGTCTTGGCGTCATGGATTTCGCGGGCATGGATATCTCGAAGATGGCCGGCGACGATCCCCGGTTTGAAGGCTGCGATCTCGCCGGGATCACGTTGGATCCCGACAAGGCGCGCGCCGCGTGCAACGCCTACCGCGAGGTCATTGACCGGCAGATGCAAAAGAACTGGAACGCGAAGCTGCTGGCCTTCGGCGGCAACCCGCCTCAGGTGTTCTGGTGCCGCACTGTAGTCGGCGGGCTCGGCGACCTCAAGGGCAAGAAGATCCGGGTCTTCAACAATACGATGCGCGATTTCCTGAACGGCGTNNCGTTACCGGCAGCCTCTCGGGCAATACGGCCGGTTGGCCCGAGGTGACGAAGTCGCTCTACCCGATGTCGCTCGGCTGGAGCATCAACGTCGTGGCGGTGAATCTCAACACATGGAAGCGCCTGGACGCCAGGACGCAGGATTTCCTGCAGAAGGAGATCAAGATCTACGAAGACAAGATGTGGGCCACCCTCAAAAAAGCGACGCTCGAGGCTGACAACTGCAACACCGGCAAGCAACCCTGCACGATGGGCAAGCTTGCGAACATCACGATCGTGCCGGTGAAGCCGGCCGAGGCCGAGCAGCACAAGAAACTGGTCGAAGGCGCGGTGCTCGCAGGCTGGGCAAAGCGCTGCGGCGCCGAGTGCGCAAAGGAGTGGAACGACACGGTCGGCAAGACTTTGGGCCTGCAGGCGCCGGTAAACTGACGCGGCTTTGCGGTGCGGGCTTCGGTTCGGGTTCTCTTTTTGGGAGAAATCTTCGGCGAGAAGAGAACGTGCTTTCCTTCCGGGGCATGGGACTCCCTCAAAACGTCAACACGTTAACTTAGCGTTAACGCCCAGCCTCAAGCCAGGGAGGGAGGGCAACGAACATGGAAGCGGTAATAAACGGCGCGCACCGCGTGGCGCGTTGGGGCCTGTGGTTCGGCGGCGCACTGATATTGCTCGCCGCGATCCTGATCGGAATTGACGTCGTGATGCGCAAGTTCTTCAGCGCCTCCATTGGCGGTGCCGATGAGCTTGCGGGTTACGCGATGGCGCTCGGTACGGCCTGGTCGCTTGCCGCCGCCCTTCTTGACCGCGCTCATATCCGCATCGATTCCCTGTACGTGTTGTTTCCGCGGCGGCTCCGATTTGTTCTCGATGTCGCTGGCCTGGTGCTATTCGTTGCGTTCTTCGCACTGATCGCCTGGCATGGATGGAACGTGGTCGCGCAATCCTGGAGTTCGGGGTCGCGCAGCCAATCGGCGCTGCAGACGCCGACCGTGATCCCGCAGTTCATCTGGTTTGTCGGCCTGGCCGGGTTCGTTGCGGTCGGCATCCTCCTGCTGGTGCACGCCGTGGTCCTCGCAACTCGCGGCAAACACGCGGCGGTGGCGAAGGCCATCAGCACCCGCTCTGCGGAGGAAGAGGTCGAGGACGAAATCCGCGATCTCATCGAGCGGGATTCGCGCAAAGGCGCCCGCTGATGCTCGTTGCCGCGCTCGCCATCCTCATCGGTCTTCTCGCTCTTGCCGTTCCGGTCTCCGCGGTACTTGGCATTCTCGGTGTTGCGCTCTCGGAGCTTTTTTCCAAGCTGCCTTTGACGGTCGCGATCGGAGAGATATCGTGGGCGACGTCGAACAATTTCCTGCTCGTTGCGATCCCGTTCTTCGTGCTGCTGGGCGAGGTGCTTCTGCGCTCAGGCATGGCCGGGCGCATGTACAACGCGCTCGTGCTGTGGATTCCGTGGATGCCGGGCGGACTCATGCACGCGAATATCGCCGCGTGCGCGATGTTCGCGGCGACTTCCGGCTCGAGTGTTGCAACCGCCGCGACCATCGGCACGGTCGCAATGGAAGAAATCGAGAAGCGCGGCTATTCCGAGCGCCTGTTCCTCGGCACCATCGCCGCGGGCGGAACCCTCGGCATTCTGATTCCGCCGTCGATCAACATGATCGTATACGGCGTGTTGACCGACACCTCGATCCCGCAGCTATACTTGGCCGGTATCGTTCCAGGGTTGATTCTCGCGGGTCTGTTCAGTCTGACCGTGCTCGCTTTCTGCCTGGTCCGGCCGGAGCTTGGAGGCAAGCGCACCACGGCAAGCTGGGATCAGCGAATACACGCGCTGCCCGATCTGATCCCGCCGCTCGTCATCTTCCTTGCTGTCATCGGCTCGATCTACGCGGGATGGGCGACGGCGACCGAGTCGGCCGCGCTCGGCGTGATCGCTGCGCTGGGCATTGCCGCATGGAACCGACGGCTGACCGTACGCATGCTCTTGCACGCATTCGAAGGTACGATGCGCACGACCGCGATGATCATGGCGATCCTCATCGCGGCCTACTTTCTCAACTTTGTCATCGCCTCGATCGGTCTAACCGACCAAGTGAACAGGTTCATCACCGATCTTCACCTCAAGTCGACGCAACTTCTGATCGCGGTGATCGTGTTCTATCTGATCCTCGGGTGCTTCATGGAGACCCTTTCNNNCCGGTCGGCATCAACCTTTACGTGGTGCAGGGCCTGCGCAAGCGCGGTCGGATAGACGACGTGATCATCGGCACGGCGCCGTTCGTGGTGACGATGCTGGTGATGATCGTGGTGATCTCGGTCTGGCCGGTGCTCGCGCTGTGGCTGCCGCAGCACACGGCGGCGAATTAACGCCCGAGCTCGATTACGATATTGCCGCCCGCGTCGAGGCTCGCCTGCGCACCAGGCGGAACGACGCACGTCGCGTCGTACTCTTCGATGATCGACGGACCCGCGCGCGGTGTCGATGAAAGATCCGAGCGTCTCAGTATCGGTGTCTCCAGCCATCCGTGTTCCGGCCCGAAATAAGCCTGGCGAGGCGGCGGCGGTGCGGGCTCCGGCCGGCTCGAGCGCACCTGCTCCGGCACGCCGGCACCCTCACGCAGACCCTGACCAACCACCTGGATCGATACCAACTCGACCGGTTCCTCGGGGCCGGCGCGGTGGCCGTAGGTCTTTTCATGCTCCCGGCCGAATGCTTCTTCGAGGTACTCGACCATTTTCTGATCGATCTTTCCTTCGGGCATGCCCACCGGCAACTCGTAGCTTTGCCCGCGATAGTGCAGCGCAGCCGAACGACGAAGACGCGCGCGCGCGCCGGTGAACCCTTCCGCCGCGAGCTCGGCCATTACCTGATCGGCGATCGCATCCCAGGCGCCTTGCACTTCGCGCAAGTCCGCCTTGCGCAGCAGACGCCGGAATGTCCGCGAGTAGTGATGTTCGACATCCGCATAGAGCAGCCCGAACGAGGAGAACAGGCCGGCCGACGGCGGCACGACCACGCGGCTCATGCCTAGCGTGCTCGCCATGCCGCAGGCGAACAGCGGTCCGTTGCCGCCGAAAGCGAAGAGCGAAAACTCGCGCGGATCTCGTCCACGCTCGGTCGACACCGCCTTGATACTGCGGATCATGTTCGACGCCGCGATCTGATGCGCGCCATACGCCGCCTGTTCGATCCCCATGCCGAGGGGCATTGCGATCGTTTCGGTGAATACGCGTCGAGCCTTCCCGGCGTTCAGCCTCAACGCGCCGCCGACGAGATGCTCCGGGTTGATGTAGCCGAGCAGCACACTGGCGTCGGTGACTGTGGGTACAGTACCGCCCTTGTCGTAGCAGACGGGGCCGGGAAGGGCACCCGCGCTTTCGGGACCGATCTGCAACGCGCCGCCGCGGTCGATCCAGACGTGCGAGCCGCCGCCCGCGCCCACTTCGGCAAGATCGATCGCCGGAACCTTGAGCGTATAGCCCGCGCCCGTGAGCAGCCGCGAGCCGATCATGATCCCNNGCGGTCGTGCCACCCATGTCGAAGGTGATGATTTTCGGCAGATTCTTTGCGCGTGCGAGCGCCTGCGCGCCCACGACGCCTCCGGCCGGACCCGATTCAATGATGTTCATCGGTCGTTCAGCGGCGGCGGTGTCCGTGGTGAGACCGCCGTTCGACTGCATCAGCAACAGGCGTGCCGGAATGCCTGCATCATCGAGGCCTTTGCGCAGTGCCCGCAGATAACCAGCGACGATGGGCATCACGTAGGCGTTCACCACCGTGGTCGAAGTTCGCTCATACTCCTTTATCTCCGGCAGAACCTCGTACGAGATGCTCAGCGGAATGTCCGGTGCCTTCTTGCGGATAATGTTCTTGATCGTCAGCTCGTGCGCTGGATTGATGAACGAATTGAGCAGACACACCGCAATCGTCTCGACCCCCTCGGCCAGCAATGCGTCGACCTGTCGCTCGGCGTCCTGCGGATCGAGCGCGCGCTCGACGCGCCCGTTGGCGTCGATCCGCTCATCGACAACCTTGCGCAGGTACCGCTCGACCAATGGCGCAGGCTTGGTCCATGCCATGTCGTAGAGCCGCGGCATACGGAGCGTGCGTATCTCCAGCACGTCCCGGAAGCCCTTGGTCGTGATCAGGCCGACGCGCGCGCCCTTGTGCTCGATAATGGCGTTCGACGCGACAGTTGTGCCGTGGCGGATCTCCTCGATCGCGCCGCCACCGAGGCCGCTCTCCTGGAACACCTCGGCGAGGCCTTCGACAATCGCTTGCGCGTAGTTCTCGATGCTCGACGAGATCTTCTTGGTGTGTATCATGCCGTCCGAGCCGAGCAGCACGATGTCGGTGAATGTGCCGCCGATGTCGATGCCGACGCGATAAGTGATCATGGCGCTCACTTGACTCTCCCCGGAACAGGCACCGGATCATGCCATTGCACCTTCGGCGCCTGGAGCCAACCGCGCACCGCCCGCATCTCGGCACGGCGTTTCGCCGTAGCCGTGGCGTCGACGCTCCAGCGCGCCGTGTCGACAACCACGCCGTAATCAGTTTCAGCCTTGGCCGCGGAAAGCAGCTCGTTGCGCACGTCTCTGAGCACGGCGACAGGATCGCGCTCAAGTGGATCTCCCCAGCCTCCGGCGCCGGCGAGCACATGCCGGAAAATGTCGCCCTTCTTGATGTTCATCGTGAACTTGCCGGGGAGCACGCGATTCTCTGTCCCGGGATTCAGGTAGTTCTCCGACGGTTGACCGGGGCTTCCGCCATAAAGGCCGAATGGGCGATGATCGCGACGGTCCGAACGGACCTGCAGCACGCCTTCGGTTTCGTTGAAACGGTAGTCCCGCCGAAACGGTACGCCGCCGCGGTATTTGCCTGCGCCGGCTTTGTCCGCGACGAACTCGTAGGCAAGCAGCGAGATCGGATGCTCCGCCTCCGTCACCTCGATGGAGTGCGAAGCCATGTTGGCGAACATGTGCGAGTTGCCGTCGAGCCCATCGGCCCATGGCCGTGCACCCCATGCGCCGCAGGTGAAGTCGACGTAAATGAACGGCTTGCGATCTGCGTAGTAGCCGCCGATGGAAATGCCGGTGTTGCCGCCATCTCCTGCCGCTTTGACTTTATCGGGCAGCATCATCGCCAGCGCGCCGAACATGCAATCGACCATGCGGAAGCCGGTGAGTCCGCGCGCGGCGCACGCCGCCGGCAGCACCCCGTTGCCGACGGTTCCGGGCGGACAGATCACCTCGATCGCGCGAAACACACCTTCGTTGTTCGGGATGCCCTGCGGCAGCACCGAGCGCACGCCGGTATACGCCGCCGCTTTCGTATAGGAGAGCGTGTTATTGATGGCGCCGCGCACCTGCGGCGCTGTGCCTGTCCAGTCGACGACCATGTGGCCGCCTTGCTTTCTGATTGTCACGAACAGACGAATGGGCTTGCCGTAATCGACACCATCGTCGTCGATCCAGTCCTCGAAGCTCCATTCGCCGTCGGGCAGCGTCTCCAGCGCCGAGCGCGTCAAACGCTCGGCGTAGTCGACGGTCTCCTGCATGAAGTACTTCGTGTCTTCCGGCCCGTATTTCGCGACCAGCTCGGAGAACTGTTTCTCGGCGATATGACAGGCCGCAAGCTGCGCCCGCAGATCGCCGAACACGTGCACCGGCAGGCGGACGTTCTTCTCGATGATCGTCATCAACGTCTTGTTGAGCACGCCCCGCTCGTAGAGCTTGAGCGGTGCGATGCGCAGCCCTTCGGCGTAGATTTCGGTCGAGTCCGAGGCATTGGAACCCGCAACCCGGCCGCCGACGTCGGTGTGGTGGCACACGGTGCAGGCGAACGCGAGCCGCTCGCCCTCGTGATAGAGCGGCTTGAAGACGAAAATGTCCGGAAGATGCATGCCGCCGTCGAACGGGTCGTTCATGATGAAGATGTCGCCGGGGGCTATGTCGTCGCGGTAGTGGCGCATGATCGCCTGCATCGCGGTCGGCACCGAGCCGAGGTGCCCGGGGAGCGTCAGGCCCTGCGCGACCAGCTTGCCGTCGGCGTCGGCGAACCCCGTCGAGTAGTCCATGTTGTCCTTGAGTACGCCCGAATAGGTGGTGCGAAAGACCGTCAGTGCCATCTCGTCGGCGATCGAGAAGATCGCGTTCTTAAACAGCTCGAAGGCAATAGGATCGTGGGTGTCGGACATCGCGCGTGCTTTCTCTGAATAGACGTCAGTAATTTTATCACGGGTTAAATTTCGAACGGCCGCTTCGATTGACGAGTGTCGTATCCGGTTGACGCACCGACCTGCTACCCGTAGCATCTGCTGACCATGCAGATTCACCGCAACGACGACATCTACGCGACACTGGGTGTGAAACGCAGAATTAATGCCGCAGGCACGCTGACGCGATTGGGTGGCGCCCTGATGGCACCCGAAGTGATCGACGCAATGGTCGCGGCGGCAGGGTCCTCGGTCGATATTGGCGAGCTGCAGGCTGCCGCGAGCCGCACGATCGCGCGCATCACCGGCGCCGAGGCCGGGATCGTCACGACCGGCGCGGCGGCCGCCCTGACACTGGCCGCTGCCGCGAGCATGACCCGCTGGGATATCACAAAGATGGCGGCGCTGCCGCACGCGGACGGTTTTGCGCACGAAATCCTTCTGCCACGCACCCATCACACCGGCTACGCGCATGCGCTGCGCGCCGCCGGGGCACGGCTCGTCGATATCAGCCACAACGATCGCGGCACAGGCGCAGGCGTACGCGGCATCGAACCGTGGGAGATCGAGACGGCGATCACCTCGAAGACCGCGGCGTTCGCCTTTGCCGCCAACCCGACGAGCATCGGCGATCTGCCGACAGTCGTGTCGGTCTGCAAGGCGCGCGGCATTCCGGTCATCGTCGATGCGGCCGCGCAGTTGCCGCCCAAGTCGAACCTGTGCCGCTTTTTCGAGCTGGGCGCCGATCTCGTCGCCTTCTCGGGCGGCAAGGCAATCGGCGGACCGCAAGCCTCGGGCATTCTTGCCGGTCGTCGCGATCTCGTCGGTGCCGCGCTCGTTCAACAACTCGACATGGATGTCGCGCCGGAAACCTGGACGCCTCCCGACCTGATCGACCGCGCAGCGCTGAAGGGCGTGCCGCATCATGGCCTGGGGCGGGGCTTCAAGGTGGGCAAGGAAGAGATCGCCGGCCTACTCGTAGCCCTGGAGCGCTTCGCGAATGCCGACGATGCGGCCGTCAATGCGGCCCTGGAAGCGCGACTCAAGCGCATCGCCGAGATGCTTGGCGGCCTGCCGGGAATCGGTACGCAATTGCTATCCGCGCGGGAGACGGGGCGCGTGCCGCAGCTCAGACTTGTGATTGATCCCGCCATGGCTCACATCGACGCGCTTGGCTTGAGCCGCGCGCTTCAAAGCGCCGACTTGCCGGTGCATCTATCGGAGCGTTTCGCGCATCAAGGGGTCCTGATCATTGATCCACAGGCGTTGCGGGCGGAAGATGATGAAGAGGTGGTGGCGGCCGTGAAGCGGGTGGCACTCGCCTGACGTGGCCAATCTGGATGCGGCTGAAGGACAGGAAATCCAGGCGCACAACACCGGGTATCCTCGACACGAGGAACAGTTGCTCGTTACCAGGCAAAGCGCTGATCGAATTCGATCGCCGGTAGCGGCTGGGCTGCCGGATCCCGGTGCGGAGTGCTGCCAATCACCGGCGGCCAGATCGCCCGCACGGCTGGCTTTGCCGTGTCGCTCATGGGTGCGGGCACGAACACGACGGGCGTTATCCAGTGTGACCAACCCCGCGCTCTCGATCTTGGCGCACGCCACGGTCGCAAGCTGGAAAGCGTGCCGGCGGCAATCATGGATGAGGTGCTGGCCAGGCTGGCCCCGCTGTTTGAGTGACGGGAGGGCAGGGATCGGCACGAAACGCAATGGCAAGCAGGATCGCTCCTGGCCAGATTGCGCGACCGCACCGCCAACTGCTGACCGTACTTTAGGTTCGGCCCGTTGGGCAAAGTGTCTGATCGTCGATCCGAAGTTGGGGAATTACGCCCGGCAAGCGCCGCGTGTCAGTTGCGGCCCTTCCGCAATCGCCCCCGGCTCCGGCCGGGCGGCCCGAAGACCTGGTCTACCAGCTCGCCAAGCTGCGGGGAGGTTCGTTTCTCGTTCCACACCAAGGAGAGAGGGACAGACTCGAGCGGGTCGCGCAGCGGTTTGAACTCCACGCCGGCCATCGCGAGCTTTCTGGCGTACTCGGGGAACAGTGCATAGCCCAGGCCGCTGGCCACGAATCCGAGCTGTGACGGGATCGAGGCGATCTCGTGCCCGATCCGCGGGGTGACCCCGGCGCGGCGATAGCCGGCGATGATCCGATCGAACTGGTGCGGCGTGACCGCGCGGGGCGGCAGGATGAGCGGCTCGGGGGCCAAGTCCGCCAAGGCGAGGTCGGTCTCGCCGAGGAATCGGTGGCCGGTCGGGAGGGCCACCACGAACCGGACGCGCTCCAGCGGCCGGATGCCCAGCGGCGGCGTTGCCTGGTCGTCCCAGACCAGCCCGGCATCGAGCCGACCGTCGAGGACCGCAGCAAGGATCTCGGCGGTGTGGGCCTCGGTGACGACGATCTCGATCACGCCGCGCGACAGGCGATGCGCGTCCATGATCGAGGGCAGGACGCGGTCGGTCGTTCATTGGCAAATCGTATCAATAAAGCGTCAATTGCATATTGGAGAGGATCGTTCGGCAGGCCTACAGTTTCCGGCGTGCGGTTTCCCGCAGGAAACGATGGAGGGCACGATGCGGCTACGTTACGCGGTTCTGGGCTTCCTGGGTTTCGCTTCGCTGTTCTTCGGCGCCTTGCCGGCGCTCGCGCAAGGGGAGTATCCGACGCAGATCATCCGCATCATCGTGCCGTTCCCGCCGGGCCAGATCTCGGACACGATCGCACGACTGGTCGGGGACAACCTGAAGACGGCGCTGGGGCAGCCGGTGTTGGTAGAGAACAAGCCCGGCCAGGCTGGCAGCATCGGGGTAGGGGAAGCCTCGAGGGCTGCGCCGGACGGTTACACGCTGCTCCTCGGGGCGACCGCGGCGTTCGGTGCGAACACGTACCTGTACAAGAACATCACCTACGATCCTCTTAAGCAGTTCACGCCGCTCACGCTGCTCTCCACCACGCGGCTGGTGCTGATGGTCGGCGCGCACGTGCCGGCGCGCACTCTCCCGGAACTCGTGAAGATCATGCGGGAGGAGCCCAATCGCCTGACCTACGCGTCCTTACGGCACGATCAGCCACATGACCATGGAGGCCTTCAGGCTGGCGACCGGCGGCGGGGCGACGCACGTGCCGTTTCCGGAGATCGCGGCGTCCACGACCGCGATGCTGGGCGGCCACATCGACATGATGATCGACGCCGTCTTCACGGCGCACCAGTACTTCAAGGACGGCAGGATCCGGCCCCTCGCCGCGCCGATGCCGGTGCGCGACCCGCTGCTGCCGGAGATTCCGACGTTCGAGGAGCTCGGCTATACCGGCTTTGGGCACACCTCCTGGACCGCGATGTTCGTTCCCGCCGGTACGCCCCGCCCCATCGTCGACCGCCTCAACGCCGAGATCATCAAGGCAGTCAACAAACCCGAGGTGCGGCAGAAGCTGGAAGGCCTCAACGTCGTGACCTCGACCCCGGAGGAGGCGCAGAAGCTGATCCGTGACGAGTATTACTACTGGGGCGACATCATCAAGCGGGCCGACATCAAAGTCGACTGACCGGGCGCGAATCGCCCCCCATCCATCCAACATTCAAGGAATCCGTCATGCCACAAGTGCCCGCCCGCAGTTCCGCCGGAGTGCTGTCATCCGACCTCATCAAGCCCGTCGAGCAGCGCCTGCCCAGGGAAATCATCGAGCGCTTCCTGGCGCTCGAGGAGCTGTCGGGGACCATCTACGACGTCCTCGACCAGCTCGGCGTCCGCGGCACGGTGGGCACCTCGATCCTGCACCCGACGCTCACGACCGCGCGCATCGTCGGCACGGCGGTGGCGGTGCGCAACGTCCCGCAGGAACACGACCCGCTGCAGAACGTCTCCGCGAACGAGAACCGGATGACTGAGATCGAGGGGATCCATCAGGGCGAGCCCGGCGACGTTCTCGTCTTCCAGGGTGTGCGCGACGTCTCCAACATGGGTGGCATCATGGCCACGCTGGCCAAGCGGCAAGGCTTCGCGGGCGCGGTCGTCGACGGCGCGGTGCGCGACGTACGTCACTCCCGCAACATCGGTTTCCCCGTGTGGTCGCGCGACATCAGCCCGATCACCGGCAAGTGGCGCTGCGTCACGGTGGAGGTGAACGGGACCGTGGGCATTGCCGGCGTATCGGTGCGGGCGGGGGATCTGGTCATCGCCGACGAAACCGGCACCTGCTTCGTTCCGCGCCGGCTGGTCGAGCAGGTGCTACCACTCGCCGAGGCGGTGACGATGAAAGAGCGCGAGATCATGCGTACGCTCGACGCCGGGATTTCGGTCCCGGATCTCACCCGGCGGCTGTTCGGCCGCGGGGTCTCT
>PLYG01000467.1 GCA_003153335.1 Betaproteobacteria bacterium
TCGACAACTGCGAGCACCTGGTGGAAGCCTGCGCCCGGTTCGCCGAGGCGATTCTGCGCGGTTGTCGCGACGTCTGCATCCTTGCGACGAGCCGCGAGCCGCTGAACATCGCCGGCGAGCTGATGTGGCGCGTGCCGCCGCTCGAGACGCCCGACCCGAACCTTCATGAATCGACCGACCGGTTGAACGGGTACTCCTCGGTGCGGCTGTTTCTCGCCCGTGCGAGCGCGGTTGCGCCGGGATTCCGGATGACCGATGACAATGCGGCGGCGATCGCCAGCATCTGTCGTCGGCTCGACGGCATCCCGCTCGCAATCGAGCNNTGTTCGCCGGCGGCTGGACGCTCGAGGCCGCCGAGGCGGTGTGTGTCGGCGAAGGCATCGGCGCGTCCGACGCGCTCGAACTGCTAACCCATTTGGTCGAAAAGTCTCTCGTCGTTGCGGACGCGCAGGCTATGGCGCCGCGCTACCACATGCTCGAGACAATTTGCCAATATGCGCGCGAGAAGCTCGAAGAAGCGAACGATGCTGAATTGGTCAGCGATCGGCATCTGGCCTATTTCCTAAGCTTTGCGGAAGCGGCCGAGCCGCATTTCTTCCATCCCGACCAACTGCGGTGGTATGCAACGACCGATGCCGAGCTCGACAACGTCCGCACGGCGCTCGAGTGGTCGCTGGCGCATGCCCGGGCGGAATCCGGAATGCGCCTGGCGAGCGCCCTGCATCGCTACTGGGTTGCGCGGCTGTACTGGCGGGAAGCGACCGGGTGGTTCGAGCGACTGCTGGCGTTGCCCGCCGCCAACCCGCGGAACGCGCTGCGCGCGAAGACGCTTTTTGCGTCAGGGCACATTACGAACTACTATGACTCGACTGCCGCACAACGTCTCACGGAAGAGAGCCTGCGGATGTCGAGGGCGATCGACGACAAGCACGGCATCGTCAACGCGTTGTGGGTAATGGGTTGGATCCATAATCCGCGGCTCGACGGGAGCGCCGCACCGTTCTATGAGGAGAGCATCGAGCTCGCGAACGCGATCGACTACGCGTTTGGTGCGGCACACGCCTATGCGTGGTACGGCATGTACAAGGTCGCCATGGGTGAGTACGAAACGGCGAAGCCCTTGCTGCTCACGGGTATCGGATGGGCCAATCGACTCGGCGGGGATGCCTCCCTGATCGGCCGGTGCAAAGGGAATCTGGGACAAGCCGAGATGCTTCAGGGAAATTTCGCCAAGGCGCGCACGTACCTCGACGATAGCTTGGCTCTTCAGATAAAGGCGGACAACCGAAACGGTACCGCCGAGTCGCTCTGGTTGCAAGGCAGGCAGGCTCTGCGCGAGGGGAATCATGCGCGCGCCGTGCGCTACTTCAAGAAGAGCCTGGAGTTGTACCGGCCGTATGCGACCTCGCTTTGGGTCACCAGGGGGCTCGCTTACCTGATGATCANNAGTGCCGCTCGCGGCGCACCTGGCCGGTGTCCTTGCCGCGCGAGACGGCAGGACCGGACGCCTCAAGGCCGAGCTGGGTTCGTTGGCGGCGATCGCCGAATACGAAGCGGCGGTCGCGGACATTCGCCAGAAGATCGCGGACCGCGGGCTGGACGCCGCGTGGAATGAGGGGACGTGTTTGGACGAGGAGGCGGCGATCGCCTTGGCGCTGGGAGAGCCCTCGAGCAAACTATGACCGATTAAACCCAAATCCTATTAGCTGCCTACCTGCGTCTGGTCGAGGAGTGGCGTGCTCTCCACCAAGTGGAATTGCTGGAGGACTGGAAGCGCGCTCAGGGCAGACAACCCTTAAACAAGATCGAGCCACTGGAGTAAGTCATGATTCCAAAAGTTGTTGAGGTAAAACCCTTGGAGGGCTATCGGCTTTGGCTCCGTTTCGATGATGGCACCTCAGGGACCGTCGATATGAGCGCTGAGCTTTGGGGTCCCATGTTCGAGCTGTTGAAAGACAAAACGCTATTCGCCCAAGCCGCGATACACCCGGAGCTCGAAACCGTCACATGGCCCAACGGCGCGGACCTCGCGCCGGAGTTCCTGTACGAGCAAGCCACCGCAACCCCGCGCTCCAGCGGACCGGCCAAAGGCGGCTGGCCGCTGAGCTAAGACGTTAGCCGCCTTGGTTAGGCATACTCATGCACCAAGTGCAAATTCCTTCACCAAACTCTGCTTCGGGTTCTGGCATGCCTGCTCTGAAAAGCCTAGCTGTACCCGCTGGAGCCATTGCCTTCGATGCTCACCTTGCCTGGGGCGAATTCGCAAGCTGGATTGCGTCCGGTGCGGCCCAACGGATAACGCACTGCGGCAACCGCAAAGGGTGCCGGACTGCGTTGCGGCGGTCAGGCTTCGCGCGCACCAGTGCTCTAACTTGACACGCCCGCTGGGTGTGATCACAATTGGCTTGGCTGCGTTTGCTAAAGCCCTGATGACCCCGGGGTCGCCTTTGGGTCGATTTTCGGCGCCGGCATCGAGTCTTCCGGGAGTACTCGGCAAACACGCGCCATACTCTGACCACTGACCACCGGCCACGGTTAACGCGACATTTCCTCGAGTTCATCAGGAGAGATGGTTATGGCATTGACGTTGGGCCACACCGAGTTCAGTTCGATACAGCGGGGAACAGGATCAGCGAAATCGGAAGTGCGGTCTGCGAATGGTCCGTCAAAACCGCGGCGTGGCGAACTGCAGGATCGCGTCGCGCAACAATTGCGTCGCTCCCTGATGGTGGGGCAGATCGTGCCGGGTCAGCCGCTGTCTCTGCGGCAACTGGCACAACAGTTGGGCACCAGCCCGATGCCGGTACGCGAGGTCATCAGCCAGCTCACCGCGGCGGGCGTGCTGGAAGCGCTGCCCAACCGCTCGGTGATCGTGGCGCGAATGACGCGCTCGCGCTTCATCGAACTGACCCGCGTGCGCACCGCGCTCGAAGGCATGGCCGCCGAGATGGCGTGCGAGCGCGTGACGCCAAAATTGATCACCCAAATCGAAAAGCTCGACGCCCAACTCCACAAGGCCATCGAAAGCCGCGACATTCTCGGCTGTCTTTCATCCAACCAGGCGTTCCACTTTGCCCTCTACGCGGCATCGCAATCGGAAATTCTGCCGGGCCTGATCGAGGCGCTATGGCTGCGCGCCGGGCCTTTCATGTACTTCTCGCTGACCGACCCGACCATGCAGTGGGACGCATCGGCCCACGCCGATATTCTCGACGCGCTACGCGCCGGAAAGCCCGCGGCAACGCGCCGGGCGATCGAACGCGACATCGCCACGACCGCCAAAAGCCTGCTGAACAAGTCGAGCGTGTTTCGCGGCAACCTGGGCCCGATGGCTGCATTGCACGCAGAGTGATCATTTAAAGGACTGTTCTCATGACAGGAATTATCGCATCCCGACTCACGCAGATGGGTGTTGCGTTGCCCGCTGCCGTGGCACCCGGCGCCAACTACGTCCCCACCGTGAAGACGGGAAATCTGCTGTTCGTCTCCGGCCAGGTGCCGGTCCGGGACGGCAAGACCGAATTCGTCGGCAAACTCGGTGCCGGGCTCAGTGTCGCGCAGGGCCAGCAGGCGGCGCGGCTGTGTGCCGTCAATATCGTCGCCCAAGTGGCGGCGGCGCTCGATGGGGACCTCGATCGCGTGCTGCGCTGTGTGCGCCTGGGCGGCTTCGTCAACGCGGTGCCCGAATTCACCGAGCAGCCGCAGGTCATCAACGGCGCCTCCGATTTCATCGTCGAAGTCTTCGGTGATGCCGGCAAGCATGCGCGGGCGGCGATCGGCGTGGGCTCGCTGCCGCGCGGCGTGGCAGTGGAAGTGGACGCGATTTTCGAGATTCGGTAATGCGCTCCCGGGCCGTGCGTTTTTATCGGCCCGTTCCAGCATATGCCGACGGCGTCGGTGCGCGCGATGGCTGACCCGATCTCGGTCCTGACCGGTTTCCTCGGCAGCGGCAAGACCACCTTGCTGCGGCGGCTGCTCGCGCACCCATCCATGGCTGACACGGCCGTGGTGATCAATGAATTCGGCGAAGTCGGCCTGGATCACTTGCTGGTGCGCGAGATCACCGAAGACATCGTCCTCCTCAATTCGGGCTGCGTGTGCTGCACGATGCGTGACGACCTGGTCGCCTCGCTGCTGGAACTGCAAAGGGAGCGCGACGCCGGACGCATTCCGCAGTTTCGCCGGGTAGCCATTGAAAGCACGGGTCTCGCCGACCCGGCGCCAATCATCCACACGCTGATGACCAACGCCGAGTTGCTGCCGCACTACCGCCTCGGCAGCGTCATCACGACGGTCGATGCCGTCCTGGGCGCCGGGCAGCTCGACCACCACAACGAAGCGGTCAAACAGGCGGCGATGGCGGATCGGCTGGTGATCACCAAGTCGGATCTGGCGCCGCCAGGCCATGGCGCGCTGGCGCAGCGGCTGCGCGCGCTGAATCCGGGGGCGCCCATCCTCTCTGCGACGCTGCATGACGGGCCCGGTCCCGATCAACTGCTGGACAGTGGACCGCTGGACACGCGCGCCAAAGGCAGCGATGTCGCGCACTGGCTGAATGCCGAGGCCTATGCGCCGCCGGCCGACGGCGGCCCTGCGCACGCCGGTGGACACCACCACGCAGCGGACGAACGGCACGACGCGCGCATCGCTTCGTTTTGCCTTTACTTCGACCGCCCGCTGGCATGGCGCACGTTTGTCGAGTGGCTGGAACTGCTGCTGGCGAGCCGAGGGGAGAGCGTGCTGCGGGTGAAGGGCTTGCTCAACGTGGCGGGCCGTTCCCGGCCGCTGGTGATTCACGGCGTGCAGCACGTGGTCTATCCGCCCACCGAACTGGCGGGCTGGCCCGACGGTGACGAGCGCTCACGCATCGTCTTCATCACGCGCGACCTGCCGCGGTGCGCCGTGGAGAATTCATTCCGAGCCGTGTTCGGCGAGGGATTGCTGACGGGCCGACCTTCGATATCTGCTTAGCACCTGCTGGCTAACGCGCCCGTCTACCGGTGGCATGCGTCGTCTATCGCGACCTGCTCTCACGCGCGGCACGTTTCATCCTTGCTTCGAGTTGCTCATACTCCCCAAGGTGCGCGCGCATCAGGCTTTTCCAAAGCTTGCCGTGGTTAGGCACTGGGAAGTGCAGGAGTTCATGGACGATGACGTAGTCGCCCAGGTCGCGCTCCATCCCCAGGAGTTCGTCGTTGAAACTCAGAGTTCCAGTGGTAGAGCAAGACGCCCACTTATTTCGCATCGGGCGGACATACAACCCTTGGACCTTCACATCGATCTTCGCGGCCCATTCGAGCACGCGCGCTTTGAACTCCTCCCTGTCGCGCCACTGGCTCATGGGTGGTAGCTCTTCTGCAGCAACAGGAACAAGGCCTCGACCGTCGCGGTGACCTTTTCCAGGTCATGCTCCTCTCCGATCACCCACAGCTTGGGCTGCGCCAAGACCCGCTTGATGAAGGCATTGTCCGACTGGACTCGTTTGTCGAGTTCCGGGCGGGAATACACCGTTGGATTCACAGTCCGGCCGAGCCGCTTCGTTGCCTCTTCCAGGACGGCGAACAGATCGGGATAAGACAGGCTGTCGCTCACCACCATCAGATCGATATCGCTCTTCGCCGTGTCCTGCCTTTTGGCCACCGAACCATAGACGAACGCGGCACTGATCTGCGCCGCCAGCGGCGCCAACGCGTCGCGCAGTACATCGGCAAGGCCGGAGGTCTTCAGCACCAAACCGCGCAACTCCTCGAACACCGGCGCCGCCGCATTGGCCTGATAGTGTTTCTGCTTGCCCACGCGCGTGACGGTTACCAACCCCGCCGTCTCAAGGCCGGCCAACTCCCGCTGCACCGCGCCCGTTCCGGAACCCGCGAGGGCGATCACCTCATTGGCATAAAAACTCCGGCCCGAATTTCCGAACAGCACAGCCAGCACGCGCTGCCGCACCTTGTTGAACAGCGCGTCGGCGATCCCGGAGACCGGGGGCGGGAGAGTTTTGGCTGGTCGTTTCTTTGTACCCATATTGGGTATGATAAACCCCGATTTGGGTATGATCAAGCCCGAGCCTGTTGCCCTTATGGTCCGGTCCCTGAGTATCCGCCCAGCCATGTCGTCAACCCCAGGTTTTGCTTCTCGGCATCCACACGCCCGTGCACCACTTTAGCGGACGTCTGCCCGTGCGCCGCCCAGTGAATCTTGTTCTGCACCGTGGCGAAGAACATCTGCGATGCCTCCTCTGCCGGATCGTAGTCGATGCTGGTCGCGNNTCAATGCTCGTCGCGTAAATCTCCAGCACCTTGCGCCAGAACACCTTTTCCGACGACCGGATGTCGCGAACGCGGGCCAGCAGTTCCTCGAAGTAATTCCCGCCTCCGGCCCGCTTGAGCCGCTCATCATCCAGCGAAAAGCCTTTGACGATATATTCGCGCAGCCGTTGTGTGGCCCAGATGCGGAACTGCGTGCCGCGGTGCGACTTCACCCGATAGCCCACGGAGTTGATTACGTCGAGGTTGTAGAAGCTTGTCTTGTGGTTCTTGCCATCTGCGGCAGTCGTCAAGTATTCCTTGACGACTGAAGGGTTGTCGTCCGCGCCTTTTATCGTGTCCTCGAACAGCCGGACGTACATATCCATTTGCCCGATGTCCTGATGGGTCAGTTCGCCCGTTTTCAGATCAACGAGGACGAAGCACTTGAGGATGTAGTTGTAGAAGACCAGGTCAATGAAGAAATCCCTGGTCTCGGTGCTGATGCGTTGCTGGCGGGCGACGAAGGCGAAGCCTTTGCCCAGTTCCAGCATGAAGGCCTGGAGTTTGTCGATGATGGCTTGCTCGAGGTCGGCTTCGCGGAATTTGTGCGCATCCGGGATACCGAGAAACTCCAGGACGTAAGGCTCTTTGATGAAATCCTTGGGCGTTGGAGCGAGAGACGCGGTTTTCGCCTGCATTTCCTCGATGACCGGCGCACGGTCGCGGCTCAGCAGCAGGCGTTCGTAGTACAGAGAGTTGATTTGCCGCTCTAGGGCGCTGACAGTCCAGTTCTGGTCAGCGGCTTCAGTGGCGTAATAAGCTCTGGCGGCTTCGTTTTCGACGCGAATCAGCGTCTTGTAGTGAGTCCAGGTCAATTCGCTCCGGAGTGCGGAGCGAATTGAGAAACTGGAAAAGATCTGTCGCATATTGCGAAGACTCTGCTCCGAGAATCCAGCCCCGAACTCCCCGGTCAGTCGAATGGACAGGTTTTTGAGCAGCGCGGCTCCGTATTCGGCCCGTTCCTTTCCCTGTTGTTCTTCCTCGACAATCATCCGCCCGACGTTCCAGTAGGCCTCGACCATGGTGAAGTTGACGGCCCGGTAGGCATTGGCGCGGGCGGCGCGGAGGATCTCGGCGACAGATTGGTAGAAATCGCTCCGCGACGCGGAGCGATTCTGGTCTCCACGCGCAGATCTGCCGCCAGAGTTGACATTGGCTACGGCTTTCTTCCCTTTCATGCTTTACCCTGAGTCATGTGCAGATACTTTGATGCAATTGGTCACACAGCGTGTGACCAATCCCGGAAGCCGATTGCGCCGGGAAGGCCAGATAAGACTGCCGGAAATACTCGAGGTTTTTCTCCGTGAAGCCCTTCCCGAATTCCTGGGTCACGCGGATGGACAGGTTCCTGAGCAACGCGGCGCCGTATTCCGCCCGTTTGAAGAAGGAAATGCTGGCCTCCGCGGTGGGGTCGTAGTCGATGCTGGTGGAGTAAATGTCGGTGATCTTCTGGTAAAACCGCCGCTCGGAGGTGCGAATGTCCTGGATGCGCCGCAGGAGTTCTTCGAAGTAGTCGAACGGGAGGTCGGGGTTCTTCAGCCGTTCGTCATCCAGCACGAAGCCCTTGACGATGTATTCGCGCAGCCGCTGCGTGGCCCAGATGCGGAAGTGGGTGGCCACGCGGGATTTGACCCGGTAACCGACGGTGATGATGGCGTCGAGATTGTAGAAATCGAGCTGGCGCTGGACATCCCGATTTCCCTCGCGTCGAACCGACAAGATTTTCTTGTGAGTTGCCTCCAACCCAAGCTCTCCTTCCTCGTAAATATTCTGGAGATGCAGGCTGATGTTTTGCTGCGTGGTCTGGAACAGTTCCGCCATCAACGGCCGAGTGAGCCAGACGGTTTCGTTCTCGAACCGGACGTCGATCTTGATGGTGCCATCGTCGCTCTGGTAAATGAGCAACTGGGATTTGGACGGGACATTGCTCATGCCATGAGCCTCCCGAGGATGGTCTTCAGCGCCTTGTCCGTCTGCCGAGCTTCTCCCTCCAGCACGTCGAGTTCCTCGACGATCTCGGCAAGCGGACGATATTCCTCGCCTGCTCCCGTGTGGATGTAGCGGCTGGGGGAGATGTTGAAGTCGTTTTTCGCAATCTCCTCGCGGTTGACGATGCGGCTGTATTTCTCCACCTCGCGCCACGCCTTGAAGGTGTCGGCGATGCGGATGATGGCATCCTCCGGGATATAGTTCTTCGGGTCGCCCTTGGCGAATTCGGTGGCGGCGTTGAGCAGGAAGAGTTTTCCTTTGCGCTCCTTCGCCTTTGCCTTTGCCTTGTCCAGGAAAAGGATGATGCCGGGCGCGCTGGTGTTGTAGAACAGGTTTTCCGGCAGGTAGATCACGCCTTCGATGAGATCTTGCTCCACGAACCAGCGGCGCACATCCCTTTCCTTGTTGCTGTTCGCGTTGCCCGAGCCACGCGAGGCCGCGCCGGTGTCAAGCACGATGGCGGCGCGGCCCGTGCCGCCCAAGCTGGCGACGATGTGCTGCACCCAGCCCCAGTCGGCCTTATTGCCGGGGAAACCCGCGCCCTTGGGGAAGCGGTCGAGTTCATCGGCGTCGTAGTCCTTCTCGGTGAACTCAGTCTGGTTCCACATGGGATTCGCTACCGCGCGGTCGAAGACCTGCAGACGGTTGCTCTTGTGAAATTTCGGATGGCGGAAGGTGTCGCCGATCTCGATCTGGCCCTCCATGTCATGAATGATCATGTTCATGTTGGCCATGGCCCATGTGGTCGCGGTGGATTCCTGGCCGTAGAGCTTGAGCGGGGCGAAGCTTTTGCGCGAGCGCAGCGCCGTCTTTGCCTCCAGTGCCAGCTCACACTTGATCAGCAAGCCGGCGGAGCCGCAGGTGGGGTCGTAGCAGGTCATGCCCGGCTCGGGGTCCATGATGAGCGCCATGATCTCGCCCACCTCATCAGGCGTGTAGAACTCGCCTGCGCTCTGCCCGCCGCCCTCGGCGAACTCGCGGATAAGATACATGTAGCTACACCCGATGATGTCCGGCTCCACGTCGCCGAGGCCGAGGCGCTTCTCGCTGATGCGCTCGATCAGGTTGGAGAGGCGGCTGTCGTCGATGTCGCGCACGCCGTGGGTGGTGGCATTAAAGTCGACGCGGTCGATAATGCCCTTGAGCAGAGTGTTTTCGTCGGCGATGGCGCGGAGATGCGTCGTAAGTTGCTCGCCGATCTTGTCCGCGAGCGTGCGGATGACGGACCACACGGCGTCGTCTAGGTTCGCCGGTTGCAGCGGCAGGTAGAAGCGGACGAGTTTCTTGTCGTGTTTCACCAACTTGAACGCCTTGGCGCGCGAGCCGACCTCTTTGGCGATGCGATTCAGTTCGTCATCGAACACGTCGCACAGGCGCTTGGCGAAAATGAGCGGGAGGATGTAGTCCTTGAACTT
>PLYG01000489.1 GCA_003153335.1 Betaproteobacteria bacterium
TTCAATCCCTGGATGATCCGCTGGATCACGTTCATCTACGCCGGATTCTGGGGCGGTGTGTCCGGGCTGCTCTATGTCTATTACAACAAATACATTCACCCGACCTCGCTTTCGACCACGAGCTCGGCCGAAGCGCTGCTCGGCGTGATCGCCGGCGGATCGGGCACGCTCGGCGGCCCGGTCGTCGGCGCCACGCTGGTGCTGTTGTTGAAGAACTACGCCTCGGCCTATATCGAGCGCTGGAACATGCTGCTCGGCTTTGTTTTCGTGGTCATCGTGATTTTCATGCCGGACGGCCTGGTTCCCGGGCTGCGCCGGCTGCGGGCGCGCTGGAAGGGCGGCAAGACATGACCGCAGCGCTGCAGATCACCGGGCTGAAGAAGGCGTTCGGCGGCCTTCCGGCAACCGATGATGTTTCGCTGCAAGTGATGCCCGGTGAGCGACGCCTGATCATCGGGCCGAACGGTGCGGGCAAGACCACACTGTTCAACCTGTTTACCGGCGACCTGCGGCCGGAGCAGGGCACGATCGAACTGTTCGGCGAGAATGTCACGCGCATGCGGCCGGACCAGCGCGCCCAGCGCGGCATGGCGCGCACCTACCAGATCATCACGCTGTTCGGCAAGGAAACGCTCGAGCACAACATCGTGCTTTCGCTGCTCGGGCTTTCGCGGCTGCGCTGGGGCGGTTTCCGGCCGCTGTCCGCCTATCCGGAACTGCACGAAGAAGCGCGCCGCGCGCTCGGCCGGGTGGGCCTCGAGCACCTGGCACAGCGCCCGGTCGGAGAGGTATCCTACGGGGAGAGGCGGCGCGTGGAAATCGCCATGGCGCTGGCGCAGAAGCCCAGGCTCCTGCTGCTCGACGAACCGCTGGCCGGACTGTCGCGCGAAGAGCGTACGGCGGTGAAGGAACTGATCACCGCGATCCCGCGCGAAGTCACGGTCATCATGATCGAACACGACATGGATACGGCACTCGATATGGCCGAGCGCATCACGCTGCTGCATTACGGCACGGTGATCGTCGAGGGCAGCCGCGCCGAAGTGGTGGCCGATCCGAAGACGCGCGAGGTCTACCTTGGCAACTGAAGCGCTGGCTCTTTCCGGGATCAACGCGCTCTACGGCGACAGCCATGTGCTGCACGACGTTTCCTTCACGCTCAACGCCGGGCGGGTGCTCGCGTTGCTCGGCCGCAACGGCGCCGGCAAGACCACCTGCATGAGCGCTATCATCGGCTTCGTGCCGCCGCGCGACGGCGAGATCCGCCTGTTCGGGGAGCCCATCGCGCGACGGGTGCCGGAGGCGATTGCGCGGCGCGGCGTGGGCCTGGTGCCGCAGGGCCGCCGCATCTTCCCCACGCTGAGCGTGCGCGAAAACCTCATCGTCGCCCGCCGGCCGGCCCGCGATTCGGCCAATGTCTGGTCGCTTGAGCGGGTGTTCGACCTGTTTCCTTTGCTGCGGCAGCGCGCACAGCAGTTCGCCGGCTCGCTGTCCGGCGGCGAACAGCAGATGCTCGCGATCAGCCGCGCGCTGATGGTCAACCCGCGCGTGCTGCTGCTCGACGAGCCCTCCGAAGGTCTTGCTCCGCTGATCGTTGCCGAGGTGGGCCGCACCATTGCAATGCTCAAGCGCGAGGGCCTGTCCATCGTGCTGGTCGAACAGAACCTGAAGCTCGCGCTCGATCTGGCCGACGACGTGGTGCTGCTCAATACCGGCCGCGTCGTGTTTACGGGCGGCATCGACGCGTTGCGCAGCGACGACGCTCTGATCGCACAGCATCTTGGGGTGTTTTAGCCCCACTATTCGACCTCTGTCCAAATCGATGAACGGCGCCCGCTTTGCGAGCGGGAACTTGACGAAGCCCGATCCCTGACCACGTACCCACGCTAGCCAACCCTGCCAACCTTACATTTTCCCTGGAGGAAACTGCCATGCTGTTCAGTTGTGTAAACCCGTCCTGCACCGATCCGCGGCACGGTCGCCCGCGCCTGGCCGGTTCGCGTCCGGCCACTGCCGCGCTCGCCATGCCGGCGAAGAAGTCGGTGCTGCGCGGCAAGGCGCGCTCGCCGCGCGTGGATATCCATTGCCATTACCTCAATCCTGAAGTGCAGGAAAAGGTCGCCCCCTACAATCCCGGGCAATACGATGCACTGGTGCAATTCGCCAATGCGCTGACGCGCGAGACCAACCAGAAGCAGGGCCGCGACCGCGCCGCCAAGCTCACCGATATCAAGACCCGCCTGCAGGAAATGGACCGCATGGGCGTGGACATCCAGGCGGTGTCGCCGGCGCCCAACCAGACCAACTACTGGGCCGAGCCCGGCATGGGCGCGGAACTCTCGCGCATGGTGAACGAGCGCATTGCCGAGATCGTCGGAGAGACGCCGGATCGTTTCGTGGGCCTCGGCACCGTGCCGCTGCAGAACGCCGATCTCGCCGTGATCGAACTGGAGCATTGCGTCAAGAAGCTCGGGCTGCGCGGCGTGGAGATCAATCCCAACGTGAACGGCATGGAGCTTTCCGACCCGCGCCTGAAGCTGGACAAGTTCTTCTCCAAGGTCGAGGAGCTCGGCGTAGTGATCTTCATGCACCCGTCCGGCTTCACCCAGGGCGAGCGCCTGACCGACCACTATTTCAACAACGTCATCGGTAATCCGCTGGAGACGACCGTGGCCACCAGCCACCTGATTTTCGACGGCGTGATGGACCGCCATCCGAAGCTGAAGATCATCCTGCCCCACGCCGGCGGCTACCTCGCCCACTACTGGGCGCGAATGGACCATGCGCATGGGGCCCGGCTCGATTGCCGCACCATCATCAAGAAGAAGCCGACCAGCTACCTGAAGAAATTCTATTTCGACACCATCACTTTCGATACGCAGATGCTGCGGCAACTGATCGAAAAATTCGGCGCCGATCACGTGATGCTGGGCACCGACTATCCGTACGACATGGGCGAGGAAGACCCGGTCGGCCTGATCAACAGTGTGTCGCGGCTATCGGCCGCGGACCGGGACCTGATCATGGGCGGCAATGCGGTGAAGTTGCTGAAAATCCGCAAATGAGCGCGACCAAGCCCGGAATGAAGCCATGCCTGTAGTCAAGGTCGAAGCGCCGCAAGTCGAGTACCGGCAAGAGGGCGCCGGACCGCGGTACCCGCTCGCGGTGGTCGGCTTCTTTTTGGGATAGTCATCAATGGCGGATACTTTCAAGTTACGCGTTAACGGCGTGGAGCGCGAGGTCAGCGCGGAGCCGAACACGCCGCTGCTCTACATCATCAGGAACGACCTCAAGCTCAAGGGCACGCGCTTCGGCTGCGGCGAGGGCAATTGCGGCGCGTGCACGGTCCTCGTCGACGGCCGCGCCGTGCAGTCCTGCGACACGCCGCTGTGGTCGGCGCCCGGCCACGAGATCACCACCATCGAGGGCCTTGCAGGCGTCGGCGGGGCGGATTCCCTGCACCAGATCCAGCAGGCGTTCCTCGACGAGCAGGCGGCGCAGTGCGGCTACTGCATCAACGGCATCATGATGTCGGCGAAGGTGCTGCTCGATGCGAACCCGGACCCGGATGACGCGCAGATCGCCGCCGCGCTGGATCGCAATCTTTGCCGCTGCGGCACGCACGTGCGCGTGCTGCGCGCGGTCAAGCGCGCCGCGCGCGCCCTGCGGGCGGAGGCATCGCGATGAGCGCCACTGCCGTGGTTTTGCCGAACAGCCTGAAGACCACGCCGCAGCTGGATCGCTGGGTACGTTTCAACGCCGACCGCAGCGTGACCGTGTACAGCGGCAAGGTCGAGCTCGGACAGGGTATCGAGACGGCGATCGCGCAGATTGCAGCCGAGGAGCTCGACGTCCCGCTCGACCGGGTCGAACTGGTCGCCGGGGACACCACCCGCACGCCGAACGAGCGCTACACCGCCGGCAGCCAGTCGATCGAAGTGGGCGGCAGTTCGATGCGCATGGTGTGCGCCGAAGTGCGCCGGCTGTTCGTCGAGGCTGCGGCGCGCCAATTCGAGGTCGGCGCGAGCGAAGTGAGCGTGCAGAATGGCGCTATCGAGGTGCCGGGTACCGACCTCTCCACCAGCTACTGGGAACTCGCCTCGCGCGTGGATCTTGCCCGCGATGTCACCGGCACGGTCGCCCCGAAGCCGCCCGCGGAGTATTCGAGCGTCGGCACCAGCGTGACGCGGCGCGACCTGGTGCCTAAGCTTACCGGCGCGGCTTACGTGCATGACATGGAGTTGCCCGGCATGGTCTATGGCCGGGTCTGCCGGCCGCCATCGTACACGGCCCAACTCAAGCGCTTCGATGCGGCGGCGGTGCGCGCGCTGCCCGGCGTCGTCAGCGTGACCGTCAGCGGCAATTTCATCGGCGTCTGCGCCGAGCGCGAGGAACAGGCAGTGCAGGCCCTCGAGGCGGCGCGCGGCGCGGCCGCCTGGGAGGAGCGCGCGGATCTGCCGGCCAGCACTGAAGTTCGCCAGTTCCTGCCGCAGCTGCCGAGCACGCGTAGCGTGGTGCACAAGAAGGAGGGTGCGGAAGGCCAGGTCGCACAACGGTTGGAGGCGACCTATTCGAAGCCCTATATCGCGCACGCCTCGATCGGGCCGTCCTGCGCACTGGCGCAGTTCGCCGACGGCCGGCTGACCGTGTGGTCGCATACGCAGGGCAGCCACCCCCTGCGCGACCAGATCGCCCGTGCCATGGACTTGCCCAATACCAGCGTCGACGTCATACACGCCGACGGCGCCGGTTGCTACGGGCACAACGGCGCGGACGACGCGGCGCTCGATGCGGCACTGCTCGCGCGCGATTGCGGCCAGCCGGTCCTGCTGCAATGGACGCGCGCGGATGAACTCGCCTGGTCGCCGTTCGGCTCGGCCATGGTGGTGCGCATGGCGGCGGCGCTGGACAAGGACGGCAGGATCGTCGACTGGCAGCACGAACTGTGGAGCCATACGCACGTCAAGCGGCCGGGCTGGGCCGACGGTGTCAACCTGCTCGCCGCGTGGCACATCGATCCGCCGCATCCGGTGCCGCCCGCGCGGGACAATTCGCTGCCAGCCGGCGGGGGCGAGCGCAACGCGCTGCCGCTGTATGACTTTGCGCGCCAGGAAGTCGCCTATAATTTCATCGCCGACATGCCGCTGCGGGTTTCGGCGCTGCGCTCGCTCGGCG
>PLYG01000128.1 GCA_003153335.1 Betaproteobacteria bacterium
GTGCCCGCCGACGATTTGACCGACCCGTCGCCCGCGACCACCTTCGGCCACCTCGATGCGACCGTCGTGCTTTCGCGCGACATCGCCTCGCTGGGGATCTACCCCGCCGTCGATCCGCTGGATTCGACGTCACGCCAGGTCGACCCGAACGTCATCGGCGAGGAACACTACAACACCACCCGCGCGGTCCAGGCCATTCTGCAGCGGTACAAGGAACTGCGGGACATTATCGCGATTCTGGGCATGGACGAACTCTCGCCCGATGACAAGCTGGCCGTTGCCCGCGCGCGGAAAATCCAGCGTTTCCTGTCGCAGCCGTTCACCGTGGCCGAAGTATTCACCGGCTCGCCCGGCAAGTATGTGTCGCTGAAGGACACGATCAAGGGCTTCAAGATGATCGTCGACGGCGAGTGCGACGCGCTGCCCGAACAGGCGTTCTACATGATAGGCGCGATCGAAGAAGCCTTCGAAAAAGCGAAAACGCTGCAGTAAGAAAGAGTGAATATGGCCAACACCGTACACGTCGATGTAGTCAGCGCGGAACAGTTGCTCTATAGCGGCGAGGCCGAATTCGTCGTTGCACCCGGCGAGGCCGGCGAACTGGGCATCTATCCGCGGCACACGCCGCTCCTCACCCGGCTGAAACCAGGCTCGGTCCGGATTCAGCATGGCGGTGAAGAAGAGCTGATCTACGTTTCCGGCGGCATGCTGGAAGTTCAGCCGGATCGCATCACCATTCTCTCCGACACCGCCATCCGCGGCCACGACCTCGACGAAGCCCGGGCCGGCGAAGCGCTGAAGGCCGCCGAAGAAGCGATGAAGAACAAGACCGGCGCGCTGGAAATAGCCCAGGCCCAGGCTGAGCTCGCCCAGGCCGCCGCGCAGATCGCCGCGATCCGTAAGCTGCGAAAAAAATAGCAGCATTGTTTTGGTTCCAGGCTCGGTAAGCAGATACGATCGAGGCACCCGATCACTACCGGAACCAGCGCATGCTTGACCTGATCATCATCGGCGGCGGCATCAATGGCGTCGGCATCGCGCGCGACGCGGCCGGGCGCGGGCTGAAGGTTCTGTTGTGCGAAAAGGACGATCTGGCCTCGCATACGTCCAGCTCCTCGTCGAAGCTGATTCATGGCGGGCTGCGCTATCTCGAGTACTACGAATTCCGTCTCGTTGCCGAAGCGTTGTCCGAGCGCGAGACGCTGCTCAAAATCGCGCCGCACATCATCTGGCCGCTCGAGTTCGTGATGCCGCATGTGCCCGAACTGCGGCCCGCCTGGATGATACGCGCCGGGCTGTTTCTGTACGACCATCTGGGCAAGCGCGAAAAGCTTCCCGGCTCGCGTGGCGTAACGCTTGGTGGCGCAGGCTATGGCGAGAATATCCGCTCCAATATCAAAAAAGGGTTTGTCTACTCCGATTGCTGGGTCGACGATGCGCGGCTGGTCGCGATCAATGCGCGCTCCGCCGCCGACCTGGGCGCCACCATCCTCACGCGCACTGCCTGCGTGGCGGGACGGCGCTCGCCCGAGAGCTGGGAGATCGATCTGCAGGATGCCACGGGTGCCTTGCAAACCGTCAGCGCCAAAGGCGTCGTCAATGCCGCCGGTCCCTGGGTCAAGGCCATTCTCGACGGCGAGTTGCATCAGCCCACGCGCGCCAACGTCAAGCAGGTCAAGGGCAGCCACATTGTCGTCCAACGCCGGTTCCCGGGCGCGCATGCGTTCATTCTGCAAAACGACGACAAGCGCATCGTGTTCATGATTCCGTTCGAGGGCGAGTTCACGCTGATCGGCACGACCGACATCGAGGTCCACGATCTGCCTGGCGCTTCGACCATTACTCCGGAAGAGGTCGATTATCTTTGCCGGGCGGCGAATCGTTATCTGGCGAAACCGATGGCGCCCGCCGACGTCGTGTGGTCGTATTCCGGCGTGCGGCCGCTGTACGACGACGGCCAGACCGATCCATCGGCCATCACCCGCGACTACACGCTGGTGCTCGATGTCGCGTATCCGCAGTCGCCGCTGCTGTCGGTGTTCGGCGGGAAGATCACCACCTATCGGCGGCTCGCGGAGTTCGTGCTGGACAAGCTCAGACCATCGTTTCCGCACATGACCGGGCCGTGGACAGGGACCAAGGCACTTCCCGGCGGCGATATTCCCGGCGCGGATTTCGAGGCCCTGGTCCTCGCGCTGGCGCAGAAATATCCGGGGCTGTCCGCCGACTATCTGCGTGCACTGGCCCGCCGCCAAGGGTCGCGCGCTGCGCAGATTCTGGGAGAAGCTGCGTCCATGGCCGATCTCGGCACCCATTTCGGCCATACGCTCTATGCGCGCGAAGTCGACTATCTGGTTGCTAACGAGTGGGCGAAAACTACTGACGATATCCTGTGGCGGCGGACCAAATGCGGCTTGCACCTGAGCCAGGTCGAGCGCGATGCCGTGGCCACCTACCTTGCTGCGCGCTAAAAGCGCGGACCCGCTATGAAAAGAATCTGTGTTTTTTGTGGCTCCAACGCCGGCAACCGCCTCAGCTATGCGGCAGCCGCGCGCGACCTGGCGCGGGAGCTTGCTCATCGACAACTGAGCCTGGTCTACGGCGGTGGCCAGGCCGGGCTGATGGGCATTCTGGCCGATGCGGCGATTGCCAATGGAGTTGAAGTCATAGGCGTGATCACCGAGCAATTGCGCATCCTCGAACGGGGCCACAGCGGGCTCACCGAATCGCGGACCGTGGCGACCATGCACGACAGGAAGTCGATGATGGCCAGCCTGTCCGACGGCTTCATCGCTCTGCCGGGCGGCTTCGGGACGTTCGAGGAACTGTGCGAAATGATCACCTGGACGCAGCTTGGGATTCACGCCAAACCGACTGTCGTGGTGAACATCGAGGGCTTTTTCGATCCGCTGCTGATGCAATTCGACCGCGCGGTGGAAGACAATCTGTTGCGTCCCGAGAACCGGCTGGAGGTCATCACCGTTGCGACCCCCGCCGAAGCGCTCGACCGAATCGCCGCCTGGATGCCGCCGGAAGGCGGCAAGTGGTTCAAGCCACCGCGGCCATGAAGCCGCTTTCCGAACTGCCGCAGGCAAGCCTGCTCGCAGTGCGCGGCGTCCTCGCCGACCTCGACGACACCCTTTCCACCAACGGCCGCATCACGGCCGCCGCGTACGCGGCGATGGAGCGGCTACGCGCGGCGGGGCTGCTGGTGATCCCGGTCACCGGCCGGCCTGCGGGCTGGTGCGATCACATCGCGCGGATGTGGCCGGTCGATGCAGTCGTCGGCGAGAACGGCGCGTTCTACATGCGCTACGACCATGACCGGCACAAGCTGATCACCCGCAACGTGGCCGCAGATGCCGAGTTCGCCGGCCGGCGTGACCGGTTGCGGCAAATCGGCGAGCGCATTCTGCGCGAGGTGCCCGGCGCCGCTTGGGCATCGGACCAGGCGTATCGCATCGCGGACATTGCCATCGACTTTTGCGAGGACGTGCCTCGGCTGCCCCGGGCCGACGTCGAGCGCATCGTCGCGTTGATGCGCGAGGCGGGCCTGACCGCGAAAGTGAGCTCCATCCACGTCAATGGCTGGTTCGGCGCCTACGACAAGCTCGGCATGACGCGGACGCTCTTGGCCGAGCTCTTCGATACCGACCTCGATGCCCGGCGCGAGCAATTTGTGTTCATTGGCGACTCGCCCAATGACGCGCCGCTGTTCGAGTTCTTCCCGCTTTCGGTCGGTGTCGCCAACGTTCGCGACTACGCGGGGCAGATCGAGCGTGAACCTAGCTTCGTCACCGCCGCCGAAAGCGGCGCCGGGTTTGTCGAACTCGCCGAATTGCTGATCAATCGGGCTAGCGGGGCGTGAATGCGTGCGGAGCCCGGAATTCGGGCATTCATAGTCACCCGCCCGGCCCACAGGAGTGGACCGGCGCCCGTTTCGGGGTCCGACCCCACACAGGACTGGCAGCAAAGCTTTTTTTGGATTAAACTCCCATTTCTGTCGGGAAACAGCGACAAAGCCAAGGGAAGGCTTCATGCACAAATTCGGATTCGATATCCGCACCCGGAGCGGCCACAAGGTCAACAATATCATGATCATGGCGCGCGATTTCGAGGAAGCCGAGCGGCGGCTGCGCCAGATGTACACCCAGTGCGAAATCGTGAATCGAGTGGAAACTTCCGGCGAAGGGCGGCGCAACCCAATCGACGTCGACAGCCTGATCGGCATGATCTCGCGGCACACTTCAGCTCACAAGCCCGGAACCCAGTAGCTCCCCCAGTAACGCCTCGTAATTGTTGGCGCCGCGCGAAGCCGGCGCGTGTTCGAACACATCCATCTTCCGCCAGGGACTTTCGGCCAGACTGACGTTTTCCGCGATGCGCGTTTCAAACACTTCGGCCGCGCCGAATTCCGTCACCAGTTGCTCCGCGATAGTCGCGCACATGCGCCGCCGCAAGTCGAATCGGGTGNNCCGGCACCACCAGCAAGTCGCAGGCAAACATCGCGTTCAGCGATAGCACCCCGAGTTGCGGCGGGCAATCGATGATCACCTGCCGCTCCGGCTCGGGACGCCGTTGCAGCGCAACGGCCATCCGCGTGATGGCGTTCAGGCTCTTTCCCAGCAACGAGTCCAGCCGGCTCAACTCGATGTGCGCTGCGATGATATCGGTCGCCGACCGGGTGGGCCGCAGCAGCGAAAAAAGCGGTTTGCCCTTGACGAAGAATTCGTAAATGCTTTCCTCGGGGCGTTGCGGCGCGCCGCCGAGTATGCTTGAAAGATGCGCCTGCGGATCGAGGTCGATGCCAATCGGCCGCTGGCCTATTCTGACCAGCGCGCCCAGCAGATTCAAGCTCGTCGTGGTCTTGCCCACGCCGCCCTTTTGATTGAATACCGCGATTACCGCCACTGCTTCTCCCTGTTGCTGAAACTGACTGCGGACCGTTGTTACGCAGATTACCTGGCTGTCTCCGAATGATGCCCCTCCCTTGCAGGGCGCGCAGTCCGCTGCAGCGGACTGCCGTAAAGTGGGCGGACGGCACGCCGTCCGAATTCCCCACTTTACGCCCAATCCTCGCCCCGCAAACGGGGCGAGGGAGCTTGATCAGATGATGCGCTTGCGGATCTGCGTGACGACGACTTCGGCGATGATTACGACGACGAACACCGTCACCAGAATCATGGCCACCCGATCCCACTGAAACAGATTGATCGCGGTGTCGAGCGCCATGCCGATTCCGCCTGCACCCACGAACCCCAGCACCGCGGACTCGCGCACATTGATGTCCCAGCGAAAGAGCGCAATCGCCCAGAACGTGGGCTTCACCTGCGGCCAGTAGCCGTAGAGGATCAGGCTGAAGGGCGATGCACCGGCGGCGGTCAGCGCCTCGATCGAACCCTTGTTCGCGTCCTCGACGGCTTCGGAGAACAGCTTGCCAATGAAGCCGATCGAGTGAAATGCAATCGCGCAGGTCCCGGCCAGCGCGCCCGGCCCGAACACCGCCACGAAGAACAGCGCCCAGAGCAAGGTCGACACCGAGCGTGTCGACACCAGGATGAACCGCGCGAAATAATTGAGCACCGGTACCGGCACCGCATTCCTCGCGGCGAGAAAGCCGACCGGAATGCCCATCAACAGGCCGAGCACTGTGGACAATGCCGCGATGTCCAGCGTCTCGATCAGCGCCTCGTGCACCCCTTCCGGATAAAAGCCCCAGGCGATCGGCCACATGCGCTGGAACATGTCGGCGAACTGCTCGGGCGCGTCGTAGAGGAATTCGGGAATGATCTCGATGGACTCGGCCGAGACGGCCACTGCGGCGACGATGAAAAAGTAGACGGCATAGCGCGCCAGCCGCTCCGCCGGAGTGAAGCGGCGCCATTCGCGCGTGGTGGCGGCGTGAACGACGCTCATTGCCTGAATACCCGCTTGACCTGGATCTGCAGCACTTCGCCCACCATGATCAGCGCGATGATTGAAAGCAGAATGGCGAACACGAAGTCGTAATCAAAGCGCTGGAACGCGGCGAACAGCGTCCCGCCTATGCCGCCCGCGCCGACAATGCCCACCATGGTCGAGTTGCGCAGATTCGCATCGGTCTCGTATGCGGAAAAACCGATAAAGCGGAACATCACCTGCGGCACCACGCCGAACACAATAGTGTTCATGAACGACGCGCCGGTGGCGCGTACCGCCTCGATCTGCTTGAGCGAAATCTCCTCGATCGCCTCGGTGAACAGCTTGCCCAGGAAGCCGACCGAGGCGACGGTGAGCGCGGCGATTCCGGCCAATGCGCCGAAACCCACCGCCTTGACGAAGATGATGGCAACGATGACCGGATGGAACGAACGGCACAGCATGATCAGCATCCGCACCGGCCACGTGACGACCGCCGGCATCAGGTTGCGCGCGGCGAGCACCGACAGCGGTAACGAGAGCAGTATGCCGAGAAACGAGGCGACGACTGCCATTTCCAGGCTTTCCGTGAGGCCCTGCAGCAACAGCTCCCAGCGGCTGAAATTGGGCGGAAACATCCGCGAAATGAAGTGCGCGCCGTTGCCGATCCCCTGCACAAAGCGCGGCCAGCTCAACTCGAGATGCGCTATGGCATAGCCCAGATAGACGAACAGCGCCAGCCAGCCGAGGCGCACATGCCACGGCGCGCGGAACGGCCTCGCTTCAGTGAGTCCAGCCAGCGTCATGCGAGCCAGCCCTCGCCGCCGTAAATCATCTTGAGCTTGTCGTCGGTGAGACCTTCGGGCGGCCCATCGTAGACGATGCTGCCCTCGGACATGCCGAGTATGCGGTTGGCAAAGCGCTTCGCCAGATCGACGTCATGCATGTTGATCATGACCGGGATCTGGTTTTCCTCGGCGAGGCCGCACATCAGTTGCATGATTTCGACCGAGGTCTTGGGGTCGAGCGAGGACGTCGGTTCATCGGCCAGCAACAGCGCGGGCTTTTGCATCAACGCGCGCGCGATGCCCACGCGCTGGCGCTGGCCGCCCGACAGTGCGTCCGCGCGCGTGTTGGCGAAGCTCGCCAGTCCGACGTGCTCGAGCAGCTTGAACGCATGGTCGATGTCGGACTGCTCGAACTTGCGCCGGAACGAATCCCACGCCGAGGTGTAGCCGAGGCGCCCGGTCAGCAGGTTTTCCATCACGGTGAGGCGCTCCACCAGGTTGTACTCCTGGAACACCATCCCCATCTTGCGCCGCACTTCGCGCAATGCCTGGCCGTGTAGATGCGCGATGTCCTTCCCTTCGAACACGATCTCGCCTTCGGTGGGTTCGACCAGCAGGTTGATGCAGCGGATCAGCGTCGACTTGCCGGTGCCCGAGGGCCCGATGATGGCCGTGATCCCGTGCGGCGCGATTTCGACTGAAATGCTCTTCAGCACCGGCTTGCCCGGTACATAGGATTTGGAAAGATTCCGTATGCTCAGCATTGGTCAATCCCTCGACTGGCCCAGGACAGCCTCTGAGCGCAACGAAGGCAGCAGGATGAGTCGAGCGAAGCGATCCCCATCGTACGTTATGTTGGCACCCTAAAGTAGCGCCATTGCGGTCCAGGCCCTATTTCTTCGCCTTGTCCTGTTCCTTGTCCAGCGCCTTGCGATCGAATGCTTCTCCGGTGGCCGCCGCGACTTTGCGGATGGCCTCCCAGTCGCGCTTGTATTCCACCGGCCACCAGCGATCGGCGCCCTGAAAGGCCTTCACCATTTCCGGCGAGTAGTGATACTGGAGGACGCACTCGCGGATTTTCTTCTGGAGCTCCGGCCGCAGATCGTGGGCCATCGACATGCTGCCCGGCGGGAAATCGGGGCTCTTGTAAAGGACGCGCATTTCGCCCCGCTTGATCAGCCCGCGGTCTTCCATGCGCAGCACGACGTCCGAGGCCACGTGCGCGGCATCATAGTCGCCGGTCGACACGCCGGTCACCGAATTCTCATGCCTGCCGGAATAGATGACCTTGTAATCCTTGTCGGGGACGAGCCCCTCGGCTACCATCAACGCCCGCGGCGCGAGATTACCGGAGTTCGACGACGGCGAGACATGCGCGACCTTCTTGCCCTTGAGATCGGAGAGTTTCTGGTACGGGCTGTCCACCCTGACCACGGTCCACAACTGGTAACCCTGCTTTCCCTTGGCGTCGCCGCGAATGGCGAACGGCACGGCGCCGGCGAGATTGACGGCAAACGCCGTGTCGCCGGTCGAGAACATGCCGAGGTGCATCCGGCCCGAGCGCATCGCCTCGATCGCCGCGGCGTTCGAGAGCACGCTGTAGAAATGGATGCGCTTGCCGGTGCAGACCTTCAGGTGGTCGACATAATTCTCGAGTATCTTTTCATAGACGGCGGGATCTTCGAGCGGCGAGTAGGTGAAAAGCAGAAACGGCGGATTCTTCCACTGCTTCGGGTCCTTCGGCGGGTCGGCGACCAGATCGTGGTTCTCGTCGCAATAACGCTCATCGAGATCGCCGCGATATTTGCACGTGTCGGCAGCCTGCGTGCTCATCGCAACGAGTGCACCGGCAAAGACCAGCGAGGTCAACACCGAATCGCGCACGCCCGCTCCCGTTCCTGGAATCCGGCGCTGCCGATCGGCACGTCAAACGAGCCGGGACGAACCCCGGGCCGATACATTGCCAGTACAACGAATTTGACAGTTTCAAACATATCATTTTCGATGTTTCACAACTCGCGAGTCGGCGCGCTGGTGTAATGAACCCGTATCACCGGTCACTTTTTCTTGGCCGCGTCGTCGCGTTCCTTCTGTGCCATCTTGTCGAATGCCGACTTGGTGAACTCCTCGCCCGAACCCTTGGCCACTACCCGCACCGCTTCCCACGCCGTCTTGTAGTTGATGGGGAAGAAGCGGTCCGCGCCTTCAAACGCCTTTTGCATTTCCGGCGGGAAGCGGAAGTCGTAAAAACAGGACACCAACTTGTCCGAGAGCTTGGGCTCGAGATCGTGCGCAATCGCGAACGACGACGTCGGGAATTTCTGGCTGCGATAAATGACGCGGAAGTCGCTTTCCTTGATCTGCCCGCGATGCGCCATGCGGATGAACACGTCGGACGCCACCGGCGCTGCATCATAGTCGCCCGAATTGACGCCGAGTATCGATTGGTCATGCTTGCCCGAGTAGACGACCTTGTAGTCTTTGTCCGGCACCAGCCCTTCGGCCGGGAACAGCGCGCGCGGCGCGAGGTTGCCGGAGTTCGAGGAGGGCGAAGCGTGCGCCACCTTCTTGCCCTTGAGGTCGGCGAGCTTGTGATACGGGCTGTCGGTCTTGACGATCATGATCAGGTTGTACCCCTGAAACTCGGTGGCCGTACCCTTGACCGCGAACGGCACCGCGCCGGCCAGGTTCACCGCGAAGGCGGTCGGGCCCGTCGAGAACCCGGCTACGTGCAGCCGGCCCGAGCGCATCGCTTCGATTTCCGCCGCGTTGCTCTGTACCTGGTAGAAAACGACTTTCTTGTTCACGCATTGCGAAAGATAGGTCGTGAACGGCTTGAATATGGATTCATACACCGCGGGGTCTTCAACCGGCGTGTACGTAAAAACGATGGTGTTGGGGTTCTTCCACTGCTTCGGGTCTTTCGGCGCGTCGGCCACCATGTCCATGTTTTCATCACAGTACTGCGCGTCGAGCTCGCCGCGATTCTTGCAGGTATCCGCCGCATAGGCCGAGATAGCAAAACCACAGCCCAGGATCGCGGCCAGCAGCAGTCGAATCAGTTTCATCGAATCCTCCTTTGATTCACTTCGGGTGCGTCATTGATCGCGGCTCCCTTCTCCCTCGGGGAGAAGGGCTGGGGATGCGGGAGGCTGGTACGCCACGATCCCTCGCAAGACTTCACGTGCATGTCTCCTCCAGACATCCAGCGAATGCTGGATTGTAGCGCAATCCCTGTGGCCGAAAGCCAGGCCTTTGGCTTATCATTCGCCTTTCCCCCTGCTCTTGTGGCCTTTCTTTTCGTGTCTCTCCAGATAGTCATACTCGCGGCCGGCGTGGGCAAGCGCATGCGCTCCGACCTGCCCAAGGTTTTGCATGCCGTCGGCGGCCGGCCGATGCTCGCGCTTGTGCTCGATGCAGCGCGCGCTTTGAAGCCGGCGCGCATCGTGGTGGTGGTCGGTCACGGTGGCGAGGAAGTACGTGCGGCATTCCCCCAAACTGATCTGCTGTGGGCTATCCAGGACCCGCCACAAGGCACCGGTCATGCCGTCCAGCAGGCGATACCTCTGCTTTTGAAAGAGGGCAGCGTGCTCGTTCTCAACGGCGATGTGCCGCTGGTCCAGGCAACGTCGCTCGCGCCGTTGTGCGCCGCAGCCGACGCCGGCCGGTTGGCCATCCAGGCCCAGCCCCTCAAGGATCCTACCGGCTATGGCCGCGTAGTGCGCGAAAAGGACGGACACGTACTGCGCATCGTCGAACACCAGGACGCCACCGACGAAGAACGTCGGATCCGCGAGATGTACACTGGAATGATGGCGGCTCCGGCGGCCAGCCTTGCCCGGTGGGTCGGCGCTCTCAAGAACAACAACGAACAGGGCGAGTACTACCTGACCGACGTGATCGCGATGGCCGCAGCCGAGGGCATCGACATCGCCGTGGCGCAGCCCGGGCATGAGCGCGAAATGAAGGGCATCAACTCCAAGGCGCAACTCGCCGAAGTCGAACGCGCACTGCAATGCGCTTTGGCCGACGCGCTGCTCGAACAAGGCGTGACGCTCGCCGACCCCGGACGCATCGACATTCGCGGCACGCTGACCTGCGGCCGCGACGTGGCGATCGACATCAATACCGTGTTCGGGGGACACGTGGAGCTCGGCAACCGTGTCACTATCGGGGCGCATTGTGTAATCAGGGACTGCCGGATCGGCGAGGACACGGTAGTGCGGCCGTTTACGCATCTCGAAGGAGTGATCATCGGCGCGCACTGCGACCTCGGGCCGTTTGCGCATGTGCATCCGGACACCGAACTGGCGGATGGCGTCGAGCTCGGCAATTTTGTGGAAGTGAAGCGATCGCGGATCGGCACCGGCAGCAAGGCCAAGCATTTGTCGTACATCGGTGATGCAACTATCGGCCGTAACGTCAATGTCGGCGCCGGTATGATCACCTGCAACTACGATGGCGCGTACAAGCATCGAACCATCATCGAAGACGATGTGCACATTGGGTCGGATACGCAACTAGTGGCGCCGGTGACCGTAGGCAAGGGCGCCACGATCGGCGCCGGCACCACGGTGTGGAAAGACGTGCCGCCCGGCGGCCTGGTCGTGAACGAAAAGCGGCAACTCGCGCGCCCCGAGTGGAAGCGCCCGGTGAAGGCAGCGAAAGCGAAGAGCTAACAGGAGTTCGCAACAATCATGTGTGGAATCGTGGGCGCCGTAGCTGAGCGCAACATAGTCCCCGTCCTGCTCGAGGGCCTGCGCCGTCTCGAATATCGCGGCTATGACTCCTGCGGGATCGCCTATCTCGACACCGCGCAACCAGCCGAGCTAAAGCGCCTGCGCTCGGTTGCGCGCGTCGGCGAACTGACCCAGCGCGCGCAGGCCGTGTCCAGCCTTACCGGCATCGCCCACACCCGCTGGGCCACGCACGGCGCGCCCTCCGAGACCAACGCCCACCCGCACTTTTCCAGCGACGAAATCGGCGTGGTCCACAACGGCATCATCGAAAATTTCGAACCGTTGCGGGCGCGGTTGAAGGATGCCGGCTACGTGTTCGTCACCCAGACCGACAGCGAAGTGGCCGCGCACCTGGTGCATTCGCACTACCACGGTGATCTGCTCGCAGCCGTGCAGGCCACCGTGGCCGAAATGGTCGGCGCATTCGCGATTGCGGTCGTGAGCGTGAAAGAGCCGCATCGGCTGGTTGGCGCGCGCGCTGGCAGTCCGCTGGTGGTGGGCCTCGGCGACCCGGCGACGGGCGAGAACTTCCTCGCCTCCGACGCCTCCGCGTTGCAGCCTGTTACGCAACGCGTGGTGTACCTGGAGGAAGGCGATCTAGCCGACGTGCGGCTGGGCAGCATTCGCATCGTCGATTGCGATGGCAACACTGCCGAGCGCGCAGTCCATGTGGTTGCGCTGGGCGGCGACGCGGTCGAGATCGAACCGTATCAGCACTACATGCAAAAGGAAATTTTCGAGCAGCCGCGCGCGATTGCCGACACGCTGGAAAGCGTGGCCGATATCACGCCAAACCTGTTCGGCGAAAAGGCCGCGGACGTGTTGCCAAAGGCAGACACGGTGCTCATTCTTGCCGCGGGCACCAGCTATTACGCCGGCCTCATTGCGCGTTACTGGCTGGAATCCATCGCCGGCATTCCGTGCCAGGTCGAGATCGCCAGCGAATACCGGTACCGCGACAGCGTTCCCAATCCCAACGCGTTGATCATCACCATTTCGCAATCGGGCGAAACGGCCGATACGCTTTCTGCGCTCAAGCACGCGCAGTCGCTGGGACAGACGCACACGCTGGCGATCTGCAATGTCGCGACCAGCGCGCTGGTGCGGCAGACCGAGCTCGTATACCTGACCCGCGCCGGCAAGGAAATCGGCGTGGCCTCGACCAAGGC
>PLYG01000114.1 GCA_003153335.1 Betaproteobacteria bacterium
CAGAAGAACAGGCATTCGTCGACGTTGAGACCGAACAGCTTTGCGCAATGATCGACGAATGGCAGATCATCAACGAACTGCACGACCTGCCGTCAGACGTCTGGCGTTTCATCAAGGACAAGGGCTTTCTCGGCCTGATCATCCCGAAGGATTACGGCGGCAAGGGCTTTTCGGCGTACGCGCATTCGCAGATCATCACCAAGCTCTCGACCCGCACCTGCGCCGGCGCGGTGAGCGTCATGGTGCCGAACTCGCTGGGGCCGGCCGAACTGCTGATCCATTACGGAACGGACGAACAAAAGAACCACTATCTGCCGCGGCTGGCGCGCGGCGAGGACATTCCCTGCTTTGCACTGACCAACCCGCATGCGGGCTCCGATGCGGCATCGATTCCCGATACCGGCATTGTGTGCATGGGGCAATTCGAAGGCAAAGAAACGCTGGGACTGCGCGTGACGTGGGACAAGCGTTATATCACGCTGGGTCCGATTGCCACCGTGCTCGGCCTCGCCTTTCGCGCGCACGATCCGGATCATTTGTTGGGCCAGACCGAAGACTTGGGCATTACTTGCGCGCTGATCCCGACAGATCAGCAGGGTGTGCGGATCGGCCGGCGCCACCATCCGCTGATCGCCGAATTCCAGAACGGCCCCACCTGGGGCACCGATGTATTCATTCCTATGGACTTCATCATCGGCGGCCAAGCAATGATCGGCGAGGGCTGGAAAATGCTGATGAACTGCCTGGCTGCCGGCCGCTCGATCTCGCTGCCCGGCAACTACGTAGGCATGAGCAAGCTCGCCGTGCGCGCCGTCGGCGGTTATGCGCGCATCCGCAAGCAGTTCAAGACGCCGATCGGCAAATTCGAAGGTGTCGAGGAAGCGCTGACCAGGATGGGCGGCAATCTGTACATGATGGACGCCGCGCGCACGATGACAGCCGGCGCGATCGACCTCGGCGAAAAGCCGGCCGTGCTCTCGGCGATCGTCAAGTATCACCTGACCGAGCGCGGGCGCCAGATTGTCTACGACGGCATGGACATTGTCGGCGGCAAGGGCATTTGCCTGGGACCGAACAATTTTCTGGCCATTGCCTACATGTCGCTGCCCATCGGCATCACGGTCGAGGGCGCGAATATCCTGACCCGCAGCCTGATCATTTTCGGCCAGGGCGCGATACGCTGCCACCCCTACGTGCTCAAGGAAATCGCCGCGACCCGCGAACCGGACCGCGCCAAAGCCGTCTGTGATTTCGATGCGGCGCTGTGGGGGCACATCGGCTTCACGCTGACCAACGGCGCGCGCGCGCTGGTGCTGGGACTGACCGGCTCGCATTTTGTCGATACGCCGGACATCGTCGCTCCCGAAACGCGCCGCTACTATCAGCAACTCTCGCGCTTTTCCGCAGCGTTCGCGTTTCTTTCGGACGTATCGATGCTGGCCCTCGGCGGCGGACTCAAGCGGAGCGAAAAGCTGTCGGGGCGCCTGGGCGATATCCTGAGTTTGCTCTATCTGAGTTCGGCCACGTTGAAGCGGTTCGAGGATGAGGGGCGGCAGGCGGCCGACGCGCCGTTGATGCATTGGGCGATCTGGGATGCGATGTTCAAGGCGCAAAACGCGTTCGAGGGGGTGATCGCCAACCATCCGAGCAAGCTGGTCGCGTGGCTGCTGCGGCGCGTGATCTTTCCGCTGGGCCGACCGTATGTCGTGCCGTCGGACCGCCTCGGGCATGACGTGGCCAGTTTGCTGATCGAGCCGTCCGCGACGCGCGACCGGCTGACTCGCGGCATGTTCATCGCCGCCGCGCCCGACGACCCGGTTGCGTTGATCGAAGCGGCGTTGCTGGCCGTGGTCGCTGCAGATGCCATCGAAGGCAGGATCCGCGCCGCGGTCAAGGCCGGCACCCTGGCCGGCGCCAGCCCGCAGGAGCGCATCGCCAACGCGCTCGCCGCGGGACTGATTTCCACAGGTGACGTCGCGGCCCTCGAGCATGCACGAGAGCTGACCGACCAAGTCATATACGTCGATGACTTCGCGCCCACGTCATTGCCGGCCGAGAATATCGTCGCGCCGCCGTCGTTGGCGAGGGCCGCATGAACGGGCAGCCGGTCTACGTCGTAGACGGCGCGCGCACGCCGTTCCTGAAGGCGCGCAACCAGCCGGGGCCGTTTGCTGCGTCGGACCTGGCCGTCGCTGCCGGACGGGCGCTGCTGCTGCGCCAGAATTTCGCGCCGGACCAGCTCGACGAAGTGATCCTGGGCTGCGCGAGTCCGTCGCCCGACGAAGTCAACATCGGCCGCGTGGTCGCCTTGCGCCTGGGCTGTGGCCTCAAGGTCCCGGGCTGGACGGTGATGCGCAATTGCGCCTCGGGCATGCAGGCGATCGATTCCGCGCTGGTCAACATCCGTGAGGGCCGTGCGCAACTGGTGCTGGCCGGGGGCGTCGATGCGCTCTCGCGCGCTCCGCTGCTTTACAACGAAAAGATGGTGTTGTGGTTCGCGCGCTTTGCCACGGCGAAGTCGATCGGCGCCAAGGCGGCGGCGTTGCTGAGCCTGAATCCGGCGCAAGTGCTCTCGCCCATCATCGGCATCATGCGCGGCCTTACCGATCCGGTGGTCGGATTGATGATGGGCCAGACTGCCGAGAATCTGGCGTTCCGGTTCGAGATCACGCGCCAGGAAATGGACGCGTTTTCGGTGCGCAGCCACCAGCGCGTGGCTGCCGCGCAGGACGCAGGCAACTACACCGGCGAAGTCGTGCCGTTGTACGACACCAAGGGCGAAGCGTTTCTGGCCGACGACGGCGTGCGCCGCGATTCGTCGATCGAGAACCTGGCCAAGCTCAAGCCATTCTTCGATCGCAAGTTCGGCAACATCACCGCCGGCAATTCGTCGCAGATCACCGACGGCGGGGCATGGCTGATCCTCGCCTCCGAACAGGCGGTGGACAAATTCGGCTTACCAGTCCTGGGCCGCATCGTCGACACTGAATGGGCGGGACTGGATCCGGCACAAATGGGACTGGGCCCGGTGCATGCGTCGACGCCGCTGCTGCAGCGGAACGGGCTCGCTCTCAATGACCTCGATGCCTGGGAAATCAACGAAGCCTTCGCGGCGCAGGTGATCGCCTGCGTCAGGGCATGGAACGACCCGGCGTATTGTAAGGAGCAGCTTGGGCTGGATGCGCCGCTCGGTGAACTCGATCAATCCAAGCTCAACCTCGACGGCGGAGCGATCGCACTCGGCCATCCGGTGGGCGCCAGCGGCGCGCGCATTGTGCTGCATTTGCTCAACGTGCTCAAGCGCACGGGCGGCAAGCGCGGCATCGCGTCAATTTGCATCGGCGGCGGGCAGGGCGGCGCCATGCTCGTCGAACGTCCATAAATCAGAAAACCACAACATGAACTCCTATCGACATTGGCGTATCGAACGCGACGGCGACGGTTTGCACTGGCTCTATTTCGACAAGGCCGGCGAGTCCACCAATACTTTTTCCACCGAGGCGATGACCGAGTTGCGGAGCATCGTATCCAAACTCGCGGTGGCGACCGGCGACCAACGTCCCCGCGGACTGGTCGTCCTGTCGGCGAAGGACGGCGGCTTTATCGCCGGCGCGGATGTGCGCGAATTCATGACTCTCACCTCACCCGAGGAAGCAGTCACGCTGGTCAAGCGCGGGTGGGACACGTTCAACGAGTTCGCAGCGCTGCCCTTCCCGACGCTGGCGCTGATCCGCGGGTTTTGCATGGGCGGCGGCCTGGAACTGGCTCTTGCCTGCACCTACCGGATCGCGGTGGATGAGCCCGGAACCCGCCTGGCATTGCCGGAAGTGATGCTGGGTATCGTTCCCGGCTGGGGCGGAATGAAACGGCTACCCAAGACCATAGGCGCGCCGGCCGCACTCGACATGATGTTGACTGGGAGAACGGTCGATGCGCGCCGCGCAAAGAAGCTGGGGTTGGTCGACGAGGCCGTGCCCACGCGCGTGATGATGAATGCCGCGCGCATCACGCTCTCCAATCGTCCGGCACCGCACCAGCTCGGATTCGTTCAAGGGTTGACGCTCTGGGGCCCCGCGCGCAAGTTCATCGCCAACCAGGCCAGGAAGCAGACGGAGAAAAAGGCGCGACGTGTTCACTATCCGGCGCCCTACGCGATTCTCGACATCTGGTTGGAGCAGGACGGCAATCCGTTCTCCTTCCCCGCCGAACACCCGTCGTCGTTGCGTTCGCTGCTGGCGTCACCCACGACGCGCAATCTGATACGGGTATTCGGGCTGCAGGAACGGCTGAAGGCACAGGGCAAAGAGAGCACCTTTGCCGCGCGGCACGTCCATGTGATCGGCGCCGGAACGATGGGCGGCGACATCGCTGCGTGGTGCGCGCTGCGTGGCCTGAAAGTGACCTTGCAGGACCAGTCGGCGGACAAGCTGGCGCCCGCGATGGGGCGCGCGGCAAAATTATTCAAGGAACGGCTGAAGGACCCGCGGCGACTCCGCGATGCGAGCGACCTGCTGATACCCGATATCGCGGGCGACGGCGCCAGGCACGCCGACGTGATCATCGAAGCCGTGTTCGAAAACCTGAAGGTCAAGGAGGACATCTTTGCGGCGCTAGAAGCGAAGGCGCGGCCCGATGCGATTCTCGCCACCAACACCTCGAGCATTCCGATCGAGCAGATCGCGAGCACCATGCGCGATCCCGCGCGGCTGGTCGGCCTGCACTTTTTCAACCCCGTTCCCAAGATGATGCTGGTCGAAATCGTCGCCGGCGCCAATTCGCGCCCCGACCTTCTCGCCGCCTGCGCGACGTTCGTGCGCCAAATCGACAAGCTGCCGCTGCCGGTAAAGAGCGCCCCCGGATTCCTGGTCAATCGCATCCTCGCGCCCTACCTGATGGAAGCGATGCGCTGTGTCGATGAAGGCATCGCACCCGAAATCGTCGATGAAGCGGCGCTGGCCTTCGGCATGCCGATGGGACCGCTCGAACTCGCCGACACCGTGGGGCTCGACATTTGCGTCGCGGTGGGCAAGATGCTGGCCGGGAGCGATGCACCGGAGGCCGCGACGCCCGTCCGGTTGCAGCAATTGATAGCCGCGGGCAAGCTCGGCTGTAAATCGGGAGCAGGGTTCTACACTTATCCAGGCGGCAAGATCAGCAAGCCCCGCGCGGACCCGGCGCGAGTGCCTGCTGGACTCGCCGACCGGCTCATTGCACCGATGCTGGCTGCAGCGCAGCGCGCGCTGGCCGAAGGCATCGTCGCCGATGCCGACCTGGTTGACGCAGGCGCCATCTTCGGCACCGGGTTTGCCTTTTATACCGGTGGCCCGATGCACTACCTGGCCTCGCGCACCGCCTGACCTATGATTGAAAACGTTATCCGGCGGGGTTGCACGCCCCGCCAGAATGGGCGACCATTGGAAACGTAGCGGACACTAGCGCCGCAGGAGGAGGAACCTTGGAAAAGATCTGGCTCAAGAGCTATCCGGAGGGCGTGCCCGCGGAGATCGATATCAACGAATATCAGTCGCTGGCGCAGTTGTTCGACGAAGCCGCGGCGAAGTTCACCAACCAGCGGGCTTACACCTGCATGGGCAAGTCGATCACTTTCGGCGAACTGGACGAAATGTCGGCGGCGTTCGGCGCGTTCCTGCAATCGCAGGGTCTGACCAAGGGCGGCCGGGTCGCCCTGATGATGCCCAACGTACTCCAGTATCCCGTCTGCCTGTTCGGGATACTGCGCGCCGGCGGCACCGTGGTCAACGTCAATCCGCTCTACACGCCGCGCGAACTCGAGCACCAGTTGAAAGACAGCGGCGCCGAGACCATCGTCGTCATCGAGAATTTCGCGCACGTGCTGCAGGAAGTGATCGCCGGCACGCCGGTGAAAAACGTGATCGTGACCAGCCTGGGTGACATGCTGGGCCTGAAGGGCGTCCTGGTCAATCTGGTGGTGCGGCACGTGAAAAAGATGGTGCCGCCGTTCGTGTTGCCGGGCTCGATCACGTTTTCCAAGGCGCTGGAGGAAGGCCGGGGCCGGACGCTGCAAAAGCCGCCGATCACGCACGAGGACATCGCGTTCCTGCAGTACACGGGCGGCACCACCGGCGTGGCCAAGGGCGCAATGCTGCTTCATCGCAATATCGTGGCGAACCTGCTCCAGTCGCGCGCATGGCTGCGGCCGTTTCTGAAGACCGACAGCCAGCAGATCATCATCACCGCGCTGCCGCTGTACCACATCTTTTCGCTGACGGCGAACTGCCTGGTATACATGACGCTGGGCGCGGAGAACGTGCTGATCACGAATCCGCGCGACATGCCCGGTTTTGTCGAAGAGCTGAAAAAACACAAATTCACCGCGTTCACCGGCGTCAACACTTTGTTCAACGGACTGCTCAACACCCCGGGCTTCGACACCGTCGACTTCAGCCATTTGCAGATGACGCTGGGCGGCGGCGCCGCGGTGCAACGGGCGGTCGCGGAACGCTGGAAGACGACCACCGGCGTCACGCTGATCGAAGCCTACGGGCTGACCGAAACCTCGCCCGGGGCGACGACCAATCCCCTCGACCTCAAGGAATACAACGGCAGCATCGGCCTGCCTCTTCCTTCGACCGAAGTCATCCTGCGCGATGATGCGGGTCAGGAAGTGGGCATCGGCCCGCCCGGGGAAATCTGCATTCGCGGTCCGCAGGTGATGAAGGGGTACTGGAACAAGCCCGAGGAAACAGCCAAGGTCATCGACAAGGATGGCTGGCTGGCCAGCGGCGACGTCGGCGTCATGGACGACAAGGGATTTTTCAAGATCGTCGACCGCAAGAAGGACATGATTCTGGTTTCCGGCTTCAACGTCTATCCGAATGAAATCGAGGCCGTCGTTGCGATGCTTCCGGGCGTGCTCGAATGCGCGGTGATCGGTGTGGCCGACGACAAGACCGGCGAAGCGGTCAAGGTCTGCATAGTGAAAAAGGATCCGAATCTGACCGAGGCCGACGTGCTGGCGCACTGCCGCCTGCAACTGACCGGGTACAAAGTGCCGCGGTATGTGGCGTTTCGCACCGAGCTGCCCAAGACCAACGTCGGCAAGATATTGCGGCGCGAACTGCGCGAGCGGGAAAAGAAGCTGACCGCATGATCAGCCCGCCGCACCCGCCGCTGCCGCCAAGCCGCGAGCCCACCTTGCGCGTGGTGCCGATGCCTTCGGACGTGAACTACAACGGCGACGTTTTCGGCGGCTGGATCATGGCGCA
>PLYG01000565.1 GCA_003153335.1 Betaproteobacteria bacterium
CGGTGTTGGTCGAGTACGGCCGTAATGGTTATGTAGTGCTCAAGCGCGAAACGGTGGTGTCGCTGACGCCCGAGCAAGACATTACGCACGAAGTCGCGACCAAGCTGGGAATCGATTTGAGCAAAAGGCCCGAGGAGGTCGCCAAGCGCATGTTCGAGGAGCAGGTGGCGAACATTGGCGCGCCGCCGGGTCCCGCCAATCCCGGCGTGCTGCCGGCGGCTCGGCCATTGGCAGGCGCTGTACCGCCAGCGGCGGGGGCCCNNGGACGCGGCCACTCTGGCGAAGTTGCCGCCGGAAGTTCGCTCCCTGTTCGTGCCGCCGCCGGCCCCGCCGGAGGTCAGGTGAAAGTAGGCGCGAGTATCAGCCGCGAAGGCAAGGAAGCGGCAGTACAGGCGTTCATGGCCACGTATTGCCCGTTTTCCTACTACGCTTCCATGCCGGAAGCGCAGCGCCTCGCCTTGCGCGCGGCACTGCTCGCCGATCTGGCCGCCGGCACCGCTACCGCCCAACCGCTGCTGCAACAGGCGCGCGAGAGCTACGTGCCGGCCCGCAAGACGCCAGTCGATGCGGCGCCGGCCAAGGCCGAGGGGGAAGCGGTGCTGATCGCAGCCTTCCCCGAGTTGCGCAAGTTGATTCAGGCGCAGACCCAGAACAAGGCCACGGCCCCGGCATGAAGGCGCTCACCTTGTCGCCAGAGCAACGCCGGTTCGCCAAAAGGTCGATGCTGGCGACCGTGCTCGTGTTCGCGCTGGGACTCGTCTGGCAGATGTGGTTTACGCAGCACTGGATGATCGCCTTCAGCCCCACGCGCGGCCTCTGCCTGCCGTGGCGCGGGCTCATCGCCGAAACCAGCCTGACCCAACCCGTTGTGCGCGGCGACTTGGTCTGGTTCTGGATCGATGCGCCGCAGATACAGGCGTCGTCAGCGACGCCGTTGCCTCAGTTCAAGGACGGTTTTAAGTTCGGCAAGATGGTTGCTGGCGTGGCTGGAGACAGCGTCGAAGTCGGTCCCAATGGCGTTTTCGTCAATGGGCGCTACTGGGGCGACTTGGATGTGGTGGAAAAGCTCGGGCGCGAACCGGCGTACTACTTCCGCCGGGAAGTGGTTCCGGCAGGGCACCTGTTTCTCTTGGGAACGGCCCCGCATTCGTTTGACGGCCGCTACTGGGGCTTCGTACCACTGACTCGGGTCATCGGCCGTGCTGAGGCGCTCCTGTGACCTGCGCGGGGCTATTTCGCCAGCGTGGTGCGCGGCTGCTCGTGGCCGGAGCGCTGCTGAGCACAGCCGGACTGGCGTTAGCGCAGCGGGTTCCGGACGCGCCCAACTATTCGCCCGACGTGCCGGTGGCGCCGAAGGACGCCGAGTTCATGCGCTTTTTGCAGCAGCAGCGTGACGATCTGCAGAGCGGGAAACCGTTGGTCGCGGCGCCCTCGCCGCGCCCGGCGCCGGTGGCCACAGCGAAAGGGAAGACGGGCAAGGCTGGCGCCGGCGCCGCGCCCAAAGCCGAAGAGATGCCGGCGGCATGGATCGACAACGACATGGCGCGCATCGCCGACAACGAGGGTATGGGCTTGGAAGAGGGCCAGTTGCCGCCGCCGCCCACCAAGACCGTGGTCTTCATCTCGCTGTCGATGCCCGAGAGCACCCTGCGGGCGCTCTTCGCCCAAGGCCGTTCCCGTGAGGATGTGCTGTTCGTCGTGCGCGGCTGGCAGCCGCCGTACTTCACCAAGGTCATGCAGAAAATCCGTTCCTACTTCCCCGATCAGGAAGTGTCCGACGTGAATGTGGTGATCGACCCGTATCCATTCCGGGTCTATCAGGTTTCGCAGGTACCCGTGTTCCTGCACCAGCGCAAGGGCGGCGACTGGCGGCGGCTGACCGGCGAGATCAGCCTCGACGGTGCCATCGAAGAAATCGACGCTGGCAACTTCAATCGCAACGTCGGGCGCTCCTACAAAATCGCCGAGCCAGATGTGGTCGTCGAGTTCCAGAAGCGCGCCGACGGCTACGACTGGGAAAAGGAAAAGGAGCGGCTGGTACAGAAGGCGCTGGCCAAGCTCGACAGCGATGCGCCAAGCGTGGAGTTGCCGCGCGTCGAGGTCAGCCGCGACATTTATGTCGATCCCTCGATTACCTTGGGCGAAGACGTGGTGGCTCCGAACGGCACGGTGGCGGCGAAGGCCGGCACTCAGATCAATCCGCTGGCGTACATGGCTTTCAGCAAAGCGTTTATCGCCTTCGATCCGGACGACGCCAAGCAAGTCGCCATCGCCAAGCGCTGGCTGAAAGCAACGTCGGCAACCTTGCTGGCTACACATCTGGCTCCGACCGCCAAGGGCAAGCCAACGCTTGCCGCACGCATGGGGCAGCCCGTTTACTCGCTTTCCTCACTCCTCGTTGAACGCATGGGCATCGTCGCCGTACCGAGCCTCGTGCAACAGCAGGGTCTTGTATTGCACATCACTGAAGAGAGGCCGTAACACCATGAACTGGTCGAAGTTGAATCCGTGGAAAACCCGGACGCTGCAGGAGGAGTTGGCACTGTCCGGTCCTGTCGATGCGCAGCTCGTCGCCAACACGATGCTGTTGGAGTTTGCGCGCGAGCGCCGGTCAGATCGCCGCTGGACCCAGTTCAAACGCGCTCTGTTCGCCTTCGTGCTGCTGGGCGGTTTTGGCCTCTCGCTCTATTCGGTGCTGAAGTCAACCGGTTCGATCCTGCCGGCCTACGACTCCGGCTACAAGGTGGGACTGGTGTCCATCAAAGGTGTGATCGGACAAGGCCAAGGCTCGGCCGACTCCGTCATCCCCGCGCTCAAGAAGGTGTTCGAGGATGCGCGCACCGAGGTCGTGGTGCTGCGCATCGACAGCCCCGGCGGCAGCCCCTCGGAGGCCGAGCGCATCTATTCCGAATTGGAACGGCTCAAGGTCAAGCACAACAAGCCAGTCGAGGCGGTGATCGACAACGTCGGCGCCTCGGCCGCCTATCTGATCGCAATCCATACCGACCGCATTACGGCGGGACAGTATTCGCTGGTCGGTTCCGTTGGCGCGATCATGCAATATTGGAATGCGGCGGACCTCGCCGGCAAGGTGGGCATCACGCAGCAGACCTTTGCCTCGGGCTCGCTCAAGGACATGGGCAACCTCGTGCGCAAGCCGACCGAGGTCGAGTTGGCCAAGGGCAATGAACTGGTGACCGGCATCGCGTCGGTGTTTGCCTCCGAAGTGCGGGCCCGGCGCGGTGACCGCCTGAAGTTCGACGGCGCGCACCTGACCACCGGCGAAGCATGGTCCGGCGTGGACGCCAAGTCCGGTGGGCTGGTCGATGATTTGGGCACGCTCGAAAGTGTGCTCGCCCGTTTCGACAGCAAAGGCCGCAGCTTTGGTCCGTTTCCCAACAACGGATTAGGCGGCATGTTTTCGCGCTGGGCCGGCGCCGTTGGCAGTGAAATCGCCAACGGAATGCTGGAGCGCCTGCAGGCCACGATGCAGGGAGCACAATGGCGCACCGAGTAATCTGGGGTCTGTGGTGGGCGCTGGTGGCGATGCTGTTCGGCATTGCCCCAGCGCAGGCGGAGAGCGTCAGTCTCTCGAAGATTCGCTGCCCCGACGCGAAAATATTGGGTGCGGGCCTCATCAGCAAGATTTGCTGGGGCGCCATGTTCCCGCTCAAGATCGGGGGCGTCAATACCTTCCCGAGCAAGGACAACATTCCATTGCCCGAGGGCGTCAATGACCGGCCGCTGTGCGCCTGCGGCGGGGACCTGAAGAAGGGTATCCTGCCGCGCGCTGGCGTCACCTTGGGGCTATGGCAGCCGGCCCGCGTTATCGAGATCGTGCGCAAGCCCTATTGCATGCCCCTCTTCGGTGGTCTGCAGTTGCCTATCGATCAAACTGCCGGCGGCGAGCGACAGCAAGGGTTCACCTACACCGCGCCGGATCAAATCCATACCCCGTTCATGGGGCAGTTCATCTTCATGAACTGGAATTTTTATGCCTTCCCTGTGCTGCAAGCCCTGAAGCTGTTCGACGCACCGGGCTGCAATCCCGGCGGCTATGCGGCCTTCGACATGCCGCTCATGTTCAGCGGGTTCTTCCCCAATTGGTATGACCCGGAATTGGCCTATTTTCTGAATCCGGACGTGTCGCTTCTGACCATTCCCGCGATGATGGTCGCGCAACCGATTGAGTGCGGATACGCGGCGGTCAATCGCGCGCCAATCGACAAGTTCTGGATGAGCGCCGGCTGTTGGGGCAACTTGCCGCCCTATACCGGCTCGGTAACCCCGGCATCCTCCGTACGGGCCTCCAGTCTGCTCTCGGCGCGGGTGTTGTCGTTGCTCTCGCGCCTGCCCACTTCGCTGGTAGAGCGCACCGTGGGCAAGGATGCCGTTTGCGTTCCGCAATACATGCCGATCCTGAAGAAATCGCAATTCAAGATTTCGATGCTGTTCCCGGTGCCCGAGGCCAAGGGTTATGACACCACCCTGCCGAGCGGTCCCTCGGCGCCCTTCGGCCAGCAAGTGCAGGAGCAAGACTTCACCGTGCTCGGCAATGCCAATCGCTCGTGTGCGCATTCAATCGGCTACCCCACCGCATTGTGGGGTGACTGGCGCAAACGGCCGACGACGGGCGAGGACTACGTGTACCTCCTGTGGCAATGGACTGATTGTTGCCTCGGTGTTGTTGGCGGCGGCAGCTAGTAATTGCAAGTGCAACTATCGTACATGCAACGAATGTCTTCAATTTGCAGCACCTGAGCGCCACATGGAAATAAACCTGCCTCAGCCGAAAACAGTCCGCATGCTGGCGATCAGGCAGACTCCGGTCTTTCATGCCGTGACATGGCTGGTACTGGCCACGCAATTCTGGTTCCCGATCATGGCCACGGCGCAATCGGCGCCGCCGATCAACTATCCGGAACAGCCGATCCCGACCGCGCCCGATTTCCTGCGCCGCGATCCGCTGAACATCACCAACTATCCAGCCCGGCCTACGCCCACGCTAACGCCTAACTACGGCACCGGGGTCCCCGGTTCGACCAACACCACTCCCGGCGCCGCGACGCCCACGGCGCAGGTCGTACCCACCGCCAACGATGCGCAAAGTCTGATCCAGAACACGTTGGTGCCCTCGCAAAATCCGCCGACCGTGTTGCATCCGTTGGTGCTGCCCGGATTGCCGAACACGCCCGCACCGAGTGCCTATTACGGGTCAGACAGCAGCGGCTTTGGTCCCAACGGCGGTGGCCAGATCAACATCCGCGAAATGTTTCCGGGCAGTACCGGCGATACGATTCTCTACGACAATCTGAACGTCGATCCGACGGCGATCCGCTCGACGGCGGCGCAAGTCAAAGCCAATATCAGCCAGATTGGTTGCCGCACGACGCGCTTTGCGTTGATGACCGATCCCGGTGGTGGTTTCTCACCATCCATCGTCATGACCGTCAAAACGCTGCGCATCACCTTGATCCCCATCGCCGGGACCAATCCCATCGAGTACACGAAGCAACGCGACTTCGAACAGGAGAACTACAACGGGATCGTGAACATTGCGGTCCCAGTTTTGGGCTATGCCAGCACTAAAGAACAAGTGGTGCGTGAGGCTACTCCGAATCGGCCGGGGTTGAGCCTCTACTATCAGCTCTACCCCTTCAACGCACCGAACGACGGTACCTATTTTCCGTTCTTCCACAACATCGGTGGCGCACTCGCGGGCGGCTTCGATTCGGTAGGCGGGCTGGGGGATCACTTCACCCCGAAGGGCATCGTGACGATGAATGGTACGTTGGGCTACATGACGGCGTACCTGTTTGCGGTCAATCGCACCTTCGGGGGCACGGTACCCACTGCACCGTGCCCGCCCGATCCGCCCGGATGTGTGCTCGACAACGTCAACACCTGTTTGCCGATGGCGACTGGCGTGGCCGCGCTGTTCAGCGTAACCAAGTCCAGCACCCAGAAAGCAATGGATACGCTCAACACGTCCGTGTTTGTGCCGCATCCGCTGACGAACGATCCGGATTTGCAAGTGGTGGTTGGTGCGAACAAGACCATGCAGAACGATTCGAATCCGGTCTACAACGAATTGTTCGGCGGTTGCACGTATAGCTCGGAGAACCCCGGCAGTACCACCACGACCTATCACAAGCCGGATATTTACCACTGCCAGAACCTGCGGAAGCAGCAATTCGTCCCTAATGGCTGTGACGGGACGCGCAATTTCACGTTTGCCTTGCTGCAGTCGCAACACGTTGTCGTGCAGGTGGACGTATACCAGCGCACGCCGTGGCCGCGCCCGCCGCCCACCTGCAACACGCCGACTGATGTGCTGACCGGCGACTATGCGACGACTTGGGTATGCACCCCGGTGACCGGGGCACCCTATGCGCCGACCCTCGCGCCGTTCATTTACACCGATGTTCCCAGTACCTATACCGGCCCAATCAACCACACGATTGCCCTCGTCAACGGCGGCGGTACGGTCAGAGAGGGGCCGTTGAGCGACGGCAAACTCTTCAACTACACGATCTTCCCGCTGGCCGGGGTGCCAGCGGACCAAATCTTCCCGTGGAACAATCAGTTGGTATCGACGCCCACGGCGGCCGGAACAGTTTCCGGCGCGCCCCTCACAGCCGGACTCGCCACCGATAACTGGACCATGCACGTAACGGGCACGGCCACCGCCGCCAGCTCGTGGCAAATCCAGACCGACATTGAACAGGTGTTGTTCAACCAGATCGTCGGCTGCGACAACTACATGGCCATGCTCGCCGACCGGTTCTGTTCGGGCAAGATGGACTGCAGTGAAGATCGCGCGTTGCCCGGTCCGCAAATGGACGTGGGGCAGGGCTTCTTGGTCAATGCCGATGGCACGGGTGTCTATGGTGGTGTGGCGAAGTTGCTGGTGCCGTGGGGACCGCCTGACTCCGCCGTCAACAACACGACAACTGGCGCAGGGCCCATCGTGCCGGTGCCCAACTCCTGCTGGAAGGCGCATGGCCAGCCAATGACCTGTTCCTTCGGGACCGGTCCAATTCCCTGCTACATCGACGCCCAAGGCAATGAGGTTTGCGGCAACACGCAGACCTGCGTCACCGACCCGATCACCAACATTCAGACCTGTGATCCGGGGTTGGTCTCGCATTTCGGCGATCCGGATTTTATCGACAATTGCGGAATCAGAACCGGCCCACCGTCGGTACCCGGCCCCCTATTCGGCAATCCGGCATGCAACAGCATCAATGGCGCCGAACAAGTCTGCGCTCCCGGCGCCTCCGGCATCTTCAGTCGCGTGTGCTACGTCTACGACGTGACCTACGACTGCGGCACCGACCAGACGCTTTCAATCCCGGTCGGCAGTACGACGCCGGTCATTCAACAGTGCGGCTCACCCATTCGTTGCTTGGGAACTGAATGCCACAATCCAAAACCGGAGGATAACCCCGATTTTGCGAAGGTGGCGGTCACGACGGCGGTAGTGGACGGGCTGCAACACGACTTGGGGTGCGGCGACAATACGCCCGCCACGGTCGATGCATTGGGCAACCTGCCGCCGGGATGTCAGTTGATGATCTTTCCGGGCAAGTGGATGTGGTGCAAGGTGCCTATCGGCACCAGCATCGGCTTGACGCCGGATTGCTGTGCGCAATCGGATGAGGCCGCACAGGGCGTAGACATCCTCAGTTATATCAAGCTGGCCATGGCCATGTCCAAGCTCGCCAATTTGCCGGCAGTCCAAATGGCGTTGGCCAACATCCCCGGCTACAAGGGGCTGATCGACTCATTCCAAAACATGAGTTCGGAATTGTCAGGCGCTGCCGACGCCACTCTCAAGTTCATGCAGGACGCTTATTCAAACATCGCGAGCGAACTGGGTGTCTTCACCGAAACTGCGCCGGGTGAGTCGGCTGCCGGTCTGTTGTCCGGGACCGGTACGGGGCTCGGTGGGCTGGTCAACTATTTTCAGCAGTTGATCTTCTCCGCGCTTCACGATTTGATGGTCGAAGTGTTCGGCCCCGAAATCACCTCGATGTTCATCGCCGGGGGAAGTTCCGCCACCATGAGTGTCGTTGGCGAAGGCACGACCGGGGAAACCTATGTGGCGACGACCGAGGTTGCCGACTATAGCGCAGGGGTCATTCTGGAGGCGCTGAACGTCGTCATGCTGGTGTACGCGGTACTGCAGATCATCGGGCATATAGTCTTCAAGTGCGAAGCTCAAGAGTTACAACTCGGAATCCAGCGCAAGATCGGGAATTGCCATTCCGTCGGCGGGTATTGCAAGTCAAAATTTCTCGGGGTTACCTGTGCCGAATGGCGCAACTCATACTGCTGCTACAAGACGCCGCTGGCGCGGATCATCAATGAGCAGCTAAAACGGCAGCTCTACGGCATACAACTGAATGCTGGATATGGGGAAGCGTCCAATCCTTCCTGCGGCGGCCTGACGATCAATGAACTCACGGCGGCCGATTGGAGTCGCATCGATCTGACCGAGTGGCTGCAGATCATGCAGGACGCGGGGCTGATGGCCAAGAATGCGCCTGATGCGGCGATCAAGTACGACACCAATGCGAACGAAAACGAAACACTGTTGGGGCTGAAAATCAACCCACCGGTGACTCCGCCGGTGACACTACCGCTGACCGGCGCACGGGCATCGCGCACTGTTCAGAAAGATGCGGTGACAACGCCGCCCTTTCAATTGTTGCCATCGCTCACCGACAAGATCATGCTCGATTTTGGCGACAAGACCCTGCTGATCGGTAATCGCCGGCAAGCGCTGGCCACGCAGCCGGTGTGCTACCGGGACCCGGAAAAGCTGCCGTGGTACGCCGGCGACGTGCCGGCGCCGGGCGCGGTGATCGAACAGATCGGCGGCACCGGGCAAATGACTTCCTGCGGCGACGGTTGCATCGAGATCACCTTGGGCAAACCGGAGCGTCGTTCCTCTTGCGGCAGCGGCTCGGTTATCGATCAGAACTACGCGATCAACGTCCTGCTGCCGGCATACATTCGCAGCGCTTCGGTCACCGAGGCCACGTGGGACGATCATCTGCAGATCAATATCGCAGGCAATGAGGTCTACACCTCCCCGAGCTTCTACACCGGCGGCGAACTGGGAACTATCTGGTGCCTGACGCAAGCCACGCAGTTTCCGGGAACAGCGGAACCGGGCGAAACTTGCACCTATCCTTCCAACGTTCCGGCCGGCGGGCTGCCGCCGCCCGGCATTGACGTAACGGCGCTGTTTCAGTCCGGCGGGGTGATCCAGACCGACACCATCGTCAAGGTCTGGGGTTGCGGTCACGGCTACGCGAAGCTGCAGGTGCATTACGGCGCGCCGCCACCCACCGACCCGGTGGCCGGAGACTGCATAGCCCCGCCAACGGGCGTCAACATGGGCGCCGGTGGCATGGTTTGCAACGCCTCCGCCTCCGCGACGCTCATCGCCGCCGGGCAACAGGTCAGGCTGATCGACGACTGCACGCCGATCCCCACGAGCCACGTCTGGACGGCGTCGGCGGGTTGTGTGGCGCCGATTGGTGGCGCGACGGCAACTGTGACTTCGAACACGGCCGGAACTTGTACCTATACGGATTCGGCCAGCGACTGGGCGCGCAGCACTACTGCATCGGTGACGGTCACCTACAGCATGGGCTGCAGCATCACTGCCGACAACGCTCGCCCGTTTACGGGAGAACGGATCCGCCTGACCGACACCTGCCTACCAGTCGCCATGTCCTATGCGTGGGGCTCCTCGCCGGGGTGCTCTATCCCACTCGGCAGCCGCGTGGCGACGGTCACCGAACTGGTTGCCGAAACCTGCACGTACACTGTCACGGCAACTGAAGGGACAAACACCGCCACGACCTCGATCACGATCAGCTTCGATGAGCTGCCGAGCGCGGTACCGGTATGCACCCTCGGCGACACCTTCACGGGTGTAGGGCAAGGGGTGCTGACGGCCAATTGTTCCGGCAATCCCACCAGTTACGCGTGGACCAATTGCTCCTCGGTGACGGCCGCCTGTAGTGTCTTCACACCACCGGCCGGGGGTACAGTCACGTACACGGTAGTCGCCACCAACATCCAAGGCAACAGCGTACCGGTTTCCTTGACGATCAATTGGGCCGCGCCAGCAGGAGTCCCGGTATGCATTATCGCTTTTGGCGATGCGCTGCCGACGGGGGGCTTTCAACTGGTCGCCATTTGCACGAACATTCCGACGAGCTATACGTGGACCAATTGCTCATCAGTCGCCCGCATCTGCGACTTCATTCCACCGCCACTAGGTGGGCAAGTGGTGGTTACGGTGGTCGCAAACAGTGATTACGGGCCCAGCACGCCCGTATCGGTAACGCTCAACTATCCGACCAACGTACCGGTCTGCTCCTCGATCAGCGTGACCACGCTGGCGCTCAATTCGTACGAACTGCAGGCGGTTTGCTCCAATTCGCCGACCAGCTATACGTGGACCAATTGCACATCATCCACCAGCCTTTGCACGCCAGTACGTCCCACCACTGGCAGCACAGTCACGTACACGATGACCGCGACCAATGCTTCCGGCACGAGCAGTCCGCCGTTGTCCGTCAACATTACCTATCCGCCGCCAAGCGCCGCCCCGCAATGTTCAGTGGCGGCCAGCGGCACGAGCGCGACCGGCTACACGCTGGTTGCCAATTGCACCAACTCACCGACCAGCTACACATGGGTGAGTTGCACGTCAACGACGAACACGTGTGCGCCGTCGATTCCTACGGTCGCGGTGTCGGTCACCTATGCCGTGTTTGCGACGAACGCCGGCGGTACCGGCTCAGCCAGCATAACGCTGGTCTACACTGGCGCGCCGGCGGTCCCGGTGTGTACGCTAGCGGCAATCTTTGTGGCTTTTCGTCAAGTATCCCTCGTGGCTACGTGCTCCGGCAGCCCAACCTCGTATGGATGGGCGAATTGCACATCCGCCAGCAGCGCTTGCACGCCGGTCTCGCCACCAGTTGAAGGGCCGGTTACCTACACTGTCATCGCCACCAACGCGAACGGCACCAGCACGCCTGTCTCGACGACCGTCACCTATACGGCGCCCGCCGGTACACCGGTTTGCACCATAGCGATGATCATCGTTGGGTTCCGACAAATCACTCTGAACGCAACCTGTTCGGGCAGTCCAACCAGCTTCAATTGGAGCAATGCGACGTACGTTGGCCTCAACTGCGTATCAACAGGCCCCACGTGTTCGCCGCCCGCGCCGCCCTTTGCCACGACAATCCGATACACGTTGAGCGGTGTCAATGCCTCCGGTACCGGCGCTTTGGCCTATCTCGATGTGACATGGATTGCCCCGTGATGCGGCGATTCGTTGTCCGCTCACGGGACAGGACTTGCGTGTTCGGTTTGGTGAGTCGAATTCTGGTAACATTAATGGCCTCGATTGGTCAAGGAAAGCCCGCTTTATGCGTCGTTGGCACTGCCTGTTGTCCATCCTTCTGATCGGCCTCTGGCTGCCGACGGCGACGCTTGCCGCCGACGAGTTCCTCAAGCGCAAAGAAGAGGGGTGGTTCTGGTACAAGGACCCGCCGGACCTACCGAAAAGAGCGGAGCCGAAAGTCGAAGAGCCGCCGCCGGTGGCGCCACCAGCGCCGCCGCCCGAACCGCCGAAGGAGCTGCCGAAGTTTGAAACCACGCCACCGCTGTTTTCGGTGGCGTGGTTCCGCAAAAATTTCGAGAAAATCCAGAACGCGGCCATCGACGATCCGACACCGGACAACGTGGCCGCCATGCTCTATGCCCAGCGCATCATGCTGGAAAAGTCCGACAACTTCGCCACGGCCTCGACCCGGATGTCGCAGTCCGACCCGTATCTGGACGAAAACAACCGCGTGCCGCTCTCGACGGCGTTGCGTTCGGCGACCTTCTATCGCGAGAGCAAGGCCAAGGGCCTCGCCCTGACTGAGCTATCCAAAAAAGCGGGGCTGATCTTCTATTTTGATTCGCGTTGCAACCACTGCGTGGTCATGCAGCAGGCGGTCAACGCCTTTGCCGACAAGCACAACTTCATCGTCTACAACGTCAGCATCGACGGCAATCCGTTGCCGAACATGAAGAACTGGGTCAAGGATACCGGTCGCTTCCGTGATCTCGGGTTGCAGTTGACGCCGACCGTGGTGCTCGCCGTGCCACCCAGCACCTATCTCGTACTGGCGCAGGGCGCGATGTCCTACGACATGCTCGAAGGCCGCGCGCTGGTCGCGGCCGAAGATCAGAAGCTGTTGCCGGTGGAGATGATCCGCGCCGCCAACGTTTACGACCGTGGCCGCATTTCGCCGGGTGATCTGAAGCAGCTCGGCATCGACACCGATCCGGACGATCCGAAGACGTGGGTCGCCTACATTCGCAAAACGCTCGGTACCGCCTACTAGGACCCTCGCCATGTTTCGCAGACTCGTCGCCGCGCTCGTCGCTACCGCGTTCCTTTGCACTTCCACCGTGGCTCAAGCGGGCCTCGGTGACGCCTTGGGCGCGATGGTCAACATGACCCCGCCGTCGGCCGTCACCACCGCAGATCGCGGCGCATTGGTTGGTGGTTCCTACACGATGCGGCTCCCGACCAAGACGTACAACCTGTTCTATTTTGACCCGCCCCGGATCAGCGCAGGGTGCGGGGGCATCGATCTCTTTATGGGCTCCTTCTCGTTCCTGAATGCCGATGCGTTCAAAGGCATGATCAAGAGCATCGCGCAGGCAGCGGCCGGCTACTTCTTCATCACGGCACTGGGCAACATCTGTCCCGATTGCGCGAAGTGGCTTTCCTACCTGCAGAGTTTGTCCACGATGATGAATCAAGGGCAACTCAATACGTGCAAGGTGGGTGCCAGTTTTGGCTCGGCGCTGGCCAATTCGGCGACCGACAACATGGACTTCTCGCACAAGAACGAAGCGGGAACGGTGTCCGATTGGTTCGCGCCGGGCAGCACCACCTTCTTGGGCGGCGGCGCCAACGCCGATTGGGTCAAGGGCATCATGAACATGATGGGCAAAAGCGGTCAGGACAACGCGGCGGCCCAGATCAAGTACAACAGCTACGGCGGCAATCTGGTGTGGCGCGCCATGGTCAAGAACAGTGGGCCGAGCATCATCGCCTTTCCTACCTCCTCCACCAGTTCGCTTAGTCAGGTCGAGTTCGTCAGCATGATCATCTCGCTGATCGGCACCACGATCATTCCCATCGACCAGACCAAGTTCGACGGCACGGCCGACCAGACGCTGTTCAACAATTGTCAAAGTGCTGCCGACAGCGGTGCCTGCGAAGCAGCGACAGTGAGTATCAAGCCCGATCTGAAGTTCATGGACATTACCAAGGGCCACAAGAACGGCCGGGTCGATTACTGGCGCTGCACGACTGACTCCATCGGCAATCTCGAAAACGACATCAGCAACGACCTCGGCTGTTTGTCGATGAAGGAAATGCCGCTGCCGTGGCCGGGTACCGAAGCCATCGTCAACTACTACCTTTTCTGCGACTCATCGAGCGGCGCGATGACCTTGAATGTCACGCCCAACGACACCGGTGCCTGCTACCAGAGCGACGTGGCGCTGCCCGGCTCGATCATCAGCAATATTGCGTCGGGCACGCCGCTGACGAACCCGCAGCGCGCATTCCTCAGCAACTTCAAGCAACCGGTCTATCGAATGATGGTCGAGGCCCAGCGCACGCCCATGGTGATGACCACGTTGGCGAAAGCGTTCGCCCCGGAGATGGCCGGCGAGTTGACCGGGCTTTTCACCGACGCAATGCTGAAGGTCATTGCCACCTCCTTCAGCAAGAATTCGAAGTCGGTACTGACGGACGAAGCGAAGGTAAACATCGCCGCGTTCCGCAAGTTTGCCGATGATCAAGCCGCCGCCCAGCAGGATTTCATGAAGACACTGCTTGCTGCCGCTGAATACGTGAAGCTGGCACGCGGATACGATCCGATCCTCATCAGCACGCCGAAGTCTGCCTCCAAGGGCGGATAGGGAGAAGACGATGCAGAAGACTTTCGCTGGGCTGATGCTGGCGCTTGTTTGTGCTGGGCTGGCGCTCGCCGTTCCTGCCGTTACGTCGCCACCTACGGAGGTTGCCATCTTGGCCCTCCCGCGCGACGCACTGCCAGCCGGGGACTTTGTGCTCAATGCCGGGGTCGTGGCCGCTCCGCCTTTGGCCTCCACCGTATCAGGCGCGCAGACCTCGGCAACGACAAAAGCACTGGCAGCCAGTGGTGCGAGCGTGGCGGGTACCGGTGCATTCGACGCGCGTACGGCGACCGTGGCCGGCCTTGTCGCCAGCGGCAGCACGAGTGGTGGTCGGGTGCGAGCGAAGTCGGGAAGCACCAGCGGCACGTTCGTGTTCTATACGCTGGGCGACTCGGACATGTATCAGGCGGCGCTCAACGCGATCGCGATGCTATTCAGTCTCAGCTCCAACGCGGGATTGGTCGGCAGCAAAGACGGGTCCACCGTCGATCTGCTGGGGCCCATTGCCGCCATCGGCATGCTGCTCTCGCTGATGTTTGTCTGTGTGTCGGGGATCATGAAGCAGGAAATCCGACTCGACACGTTGCTGGTCACGTTTATTCTGTCGTGGGCGATGTTCGTGCCGAAGACGACCGTGATCATCGAGGACCTCTACAGCGGCTCGGTCAAGACGGTCGCCAATGTACCAGTGGGAGTAGCAGTTCCGGGGGCATTGATTTCGATGTTCACCAAGAACTTTGCCGAGAAAATCGAGACGGCCTTCTCGACCCCGAATTCCGGGTTCCAGCCGCTGTTGACGGACAACGGCAACGGCGGCCCGGGCGTCGGCGGCTTTGCCAATCCGCTGAAGATGCTGCTGGCGCTGCAGAAGATCAACATGTGCGACAGCAACAGCGACATCTGCGCCGACATGCTGGAATACACGCGCAGTTGCCAGTCCGACAATCAGGGCAATCGCATCAGCCCGGAGCAAGTGTTCAAGTCCCCTGATGTGCTCACCGCGCTCTTCGGTGCGGCGGGCGCAGGCAAGGGAATTCAAGCCAGCACGGTCTACCGCTCTGCCTTTCACCTGACTCCGGTGGGCATCCTGACCACGCCCGCACTGCTGGCGGCCGGCGGCATTGTGTCGTGCGATGACGCTGCTGCGGCGATCCGCGTGGACATCGAGACCTACATCGATAATCCGGCGGGCGTCAACGGCGGCGTCAATTCGTTCAAGTCCGACTTTGCGCATGCGATGGGCCAACGCAAGCTCGGTGCGATGACCACCGGCACGATTCCCGGCGTCAATGACACCGGCGGCACGGCATGGTCGGACGAACTCGATGCCAGCTTGGACCCTGCCGCTCTGCTCGGGCAGGGGGCGGTGGCCAACGTCTCCATTGATCGGCGCGGAGTCATTGGTGCGTTGCTCATGCGCAACCCGACGTTCGCGGCTTTTGCCGCGTCCAATCAGGCCGACCGGGGTGCCGCCTACGAGATGTTCATGACGGTGGCGATGGAACAGTTCAAGGCCGATGCGGCAGGCGACGGGTCCATGTTCCTGAAGACCATGCTGCCGTCGATGACGATTTTGACGTTCTTCTTTTTTGCCTTCGCGCCGATTGTGGCCATGCTGGTCATGATTACCGGCCTGCATTCGATCAAGATCATCATCTCGTATCTGACCTTTGGGCTGTGGACACAGAGCTGGTTGCCCGGTGCGGCCATCGTCAACTATTTTATCCAGCAGCAGTGGTTGTCCAAAGTCTCGGGCACCGGCAGCGGAGTACCCGGTGGCATGTTCTCCATCGCCAATCAACCCGAGATGTACGACCTCGTCAGCACCCAGCTCGCCGTCGGCGCCAACATGCTCGCCTCGGTGCCGGTGGTGATGATGGCCCTGATGGCTGGCTCGGCGTACGGACTATCCAAGCTCTCAGAGTCGGTGGGTGCGGGTAAGGGCCGGTTGGATTCGAAGGGAATCGCACCCGATGCGATGACCGCCGCCAATGCCGCCGCGTTGATGGAGAACGATACCAAGATGGGCCACGCTTATGGGCGCGGGGAAACCAATAACCGGTTCTTGGCCGGTGAACAGGCCAACACGCCGAACTTTGCCTACTCAGGTGGGTTCGGGGAAGGTACCGCGCTCGGTACTTCCCTGAGCACCGGCGCGAAAACAGCGGCCTCGAATTCAACGAGCAAGATGCATCAGGCGATGGCCCAGTCCGGCAAGCAATGGCAGACCGGGGAATCGCTGAAGGACACCGACACCAACACACTTAGCCACGGTTTGTCCGCCAAGATCGACGAGGCGCAGGGCACCGGGACCAGCGCAAAATTCGGGAAGCAGATCGCCGACTCGACGAGCTTGGCAATCGGCGCCGGAGCCAGAGCCATGGCGAACAATCTGGGTTTGTCAGCGGCCAAGGCAGCAATGGGCGCTTCATTGCTCGGCTCGCTGGAGGCGATGGGGATCAAGGGCGAATCGGCGCACAAGATTACCAGCAGTATGGACGCAGCGATGGATAGCAGCCTCAAGAACAACTTCACGACCGGGGCCAGCGTCGATCAGCAGAAGGCCAATCAGGTCGCGAAGAGTCTGGAAGCGTCGGTCGCGCAAAGTTTTGGCGAAAGCAGCAGCGTCAGCAAGGCGTTTGGCGAGCAGCAGACGGCGACCACCGAAGCGGGCAAGATGAGCCAAGCCTCGGAGAGCGCGCAGAAGAGCCAGCAAGGTGGCGCCAGCATTCAGGCCAACGGTGCCATGATGGTCGGCAATCTGGAGACGGGCTCACGCACCGCGCAGGAGCGCGCGAATCGCATGGCGCCAGGCGCCGAGGCGTTCAAGGCGAAGACCGATCCTTTGCAATCGGTGATGAGCGACCAAGCCAAGAAGGGGGTCGCTGCTATCGGCAAGTACGCCTCGATGGGCAGCATTCGTGGTGTACTGGGTGAAGCCAACGAAATGATGATGAGCGGTGACGCTACGACCGCCGCGATAGGTCACTGGGCCGTGGGTACTTTCGGCGGCACTGTCAACAATCAAGGAATGCAGATCGGACCGTCAGGATTGCCGAAGGCTGCGATGAATACCGGCGACCATCTGGCGAAGATGGATGGGTCGCGGCGCGCTATCGAGGCGGCAACCGGCGCGAAGCTGGGCGGAGGTCCGGGCGTTGGGGGCTCGTCCATGGGTGAAGGCATGGACGCGCTCAAGAGTGACGGGGCACTCCAGTCCGGAGCCATCGACAAGGCCGTGGCCGGCGGCAAGGGCGCCACGCAAGGCGCGCTGGGCGCTGCCCGCGCGAACTTCGGAGCCAAGAGCGCCAGCCATCTTGCCGCAGGTCAGGCAGCACAAGCTGACGTGAAGGGGAAGGGCGCATCGGCGCGGTCGGAGAAAGACGCGACGATTGTTGCAAATTCAGATCAGGGTAAGGGTATCGCTGGCGGGGCGATGGGGGCGTTCGACGGGCTGGCTACCGGCGTTACGTCAGCGGCGGCGTTCTATAGCCAAATGCATGAGAAGGTGTCTGGGCAGGTGGCGGCTCAGGAAGCCAAGACCGGTGGCAAGGGTGGCGCGGCGGAAGGTGGTCCGAAAGGTGGCGCGCCCGAGGCGGCCGGTGGGGCACGTGCGGTTGAATCGACAGCGGCGCCGGCCATCGAAAACACAGGTGCTGCAGCCGCGCCGGAAGTGGCAAAAGTTGGTGGCGGCAGCGCAGCACCGGCCGGAGGCGCCCCTACGACGGCTGCAAGTACCGCAGCGTCCGCCGGAGGCGGCGCTGCCAACGCAGGAAGCCCGGCGGCACCGGCCGGCGCACCGACTGGATCGGCCGCCGCTGGCCCTTCGACCGGGGGCGCTGCAAGTGCCGCATCCGAAGCTGCCATTGCGGAAGTGGGCGGAGCGGCGCATCCGGCAGCGGGCGGCAGTGCGGCGGCAGGGGAAGCTGGTGGCGCGGCCGGTGCAACCGCTGGAGAGGGTGCTGGAGCACCCAAGGCTGCTGGCGCCGCCGCTGCTGCATCTTCGAGCCCTTATTCATTCAAGGGCGTGATCGAGTCGGTCGGAAAGTCGTCGAAGACGTGGTGGGCGTTGGGGGCGGCCGATACCGCTTATGAAGGGTACCAGCAGGGCAAGCATCTAACCAATAGGTCTGACCAGCTCCAACTCGGCGCCGAAAAAGCGGGACTTTTTACAGCCTCAATGGTCGCTGGTGGGCACGCGGGCGTTATTGCGGCCGGCGTTACCGCACCTTCCGGACCGGGTGCGCTGGTGGCCGGCGCGGTCACGGCTATAGCGGTAGGCGGAGCGACCTACTACTCACTGAAGAAGACCGAAGAGGCTCTCTTGCATCACTTTGACATGAAGACCGGCGAAGAAAAGGCCAACGAAAATATGGTCAAGACTGGCATCTTCCCGCACGACAACAACGCCAGCGCGCAGTCGCTGATTGATGTACAGAAGGTTCAGGAGAAGCAACGGTCTCCCGCCGGAGTGCCAAACTAGGGTCGCAGAATGCACAACGGCGCCCTTGGGCGCCGTTGTCTTGTCGGTTGTGCAGGTCAATCCCAAGACATCATGATGCCTGCGGCGACGCCTTCTTGGTAAGCAACCGCATTGCTCATTTCGGTCGGCGTTTGGACGCGGGGCACGCCATTCGCCAAGGCCGCCTTGAGTTCCGTTGCTTGCATATCGCCGGTGATGGACATCACCGCCATGGCGGCAACGAAGAGGGTGAGGCCGCAAGCGGCGCCTACCAATGCGAACGTCTTGGCGACATCGGTACCATGCACGGCGTGCGACGCGACATACCACGAAACGGCGCCGACGACCATGGCTAGCACACACAGGCAAGCCCAAAACACGCGCAGCGCGCGTTGCTTCCGTGCCACAACGCCAACGAAAGAAGAATTCTTCTTCGTACGCATTTTGGACTCCTTCGCGGTCTCTGACCGCTTCAAACCCGGTGACTTTCGTCTGTCGGGCCGCCCTAGTTCTGGCTTGTGGCCAGTTTTCTCAGGCTTCCAATGCACCCATCTAACTCTGGCGTACACCAGCCTGGTAGGCTGGAGAAGTTAGCGGGCTCTTTACAGCAGTTGCTGGCGGAACGGATCGTTGGTCCTCAACGGAACGGTACGTCCTGCCGTGATTACATCACAAACTTTGCTGCTTGACTGAAGTATTACACGAAATTGGGGATAGTTGCTGTGCCAGTATCACTTTAGTGCAATTCTTTTCGTGTTTCGTGTGCCCGAAACGCCACAGATTCCGTGAGTCCAGTACGCATGGCGAAAGCCATCGCCGCAACAAACTGGATCGGCTTTCGCCATCTCCTGTTTCGAAAAAAGGCAGCTCATCGACGGTTCGTGCTGACGGCTGTCGCATTCCCGCGCCCTGATTCTTGAGCTTCCCCCGCAACCAAAGACACGCTCGATTTCCACAGGAAAGCTCAGACGATTTGCTCGCGGTTCCCCTGTTGTTTCTGGGATTTGCTCCTTTAAGTGTGTTCGGCAAGGTGATATGATCGCGATGCGTCGGAAACCGGCGTCAGTGTTCACGCCAGCGCCAGCCGTCATGCGTGAAATGCGAAACGGGCATGCAGCAGCCTGAGTTTAGTCAGAAGGTGCGAGTAGGTATCGCACCACCTTGCTAATCTCATTTTGGTGGCTACCATGCGCGTTACCGTTTGCCTCACCACTCTTCTTCTCGCGTGCGGTCTCGCCACTGCGCAGCAGCCGCTTAAGGGCGTCAGGCTTGCGCCGCAGGCAGCACCCGCACCGCAATCACCGCAGGGCGTCACCGTCGATGGTCAAGCGGTGAACAACGAGCTGCCGGTGTCGCCGGCGGAAATGCAGGAACTCGTCTGCGTCAACGAATACCAGTTCAAGGCCGATCCCATCACCGCGACCAAGGTGCTGCTGCATCTGGTCGTCACCTCGAACGCCTGCAAGACCAAGGGCCGCAAGGTCGATTGGCTGGTCAGCGCCGATGACGGTGCCTCATTCGTACCGGTGCGGCAGTCCGCGCAGATCAGGAAATACAGCGAGTCCGCCCAAGGCATCGAGGTCGAACTGATCCCGGATGCCACGTACTTCTTTCACCCCTCGGTGACCCTGTTCAAGGACGTGCGCACTGAAGGCCCCGTCCTCATTTACCCGCCTGCCGATATGCAGCGGGCCATGACAGTCGCCGGCGCATCGGCAGCGCCGGCAAAGAAACCCTGAACGAGGAGAAACTCATGTTGAAGAATCTGCTGTTTGCTGTTCTCGTCACGGTAGTGACCGTCGTGATCTCGGAATTCGAGACCGTGGCCCAACCGGTGCTGGCCCAACTGACGGCGCTGCTCGCCGTCGTTACCGGTTAAGCCAATCATGTCCGCGCGCTTGGTCTACAGTTTTGCCTTGCTCACGCTTGTCGCCCCGGCGGTATCGGCGCAGGACGTGAACTGTGCCAGTTCCTTCCAACCACTCGCTACCCTCAATGCCGAGGGGGCCGTGGTGCTGGAGCTGCAGGCCACGCGCGCCGAGTGTCTCGGGAAAGGCCAACTGACCGGATGGGAAGTCTCCGCCGACGGCCGGATTTTCGAGCCGGCGCACAACTCGCCGCTGCTCAACAGCCAGAACGTGGAGGGTGCCCGTCTGCAGGCCAACACGAATAGTCCGGGCCTGTTCATGTTCCGGCCGGTCTTCGATTTCGGCGCCGGCCCCGTTGCCGGCGAGATCGTGCCAATCAGCGTTGCCTCACCGGGCAAGGCCAAATTCCTCGCGCTGCGCATCCCCCAAATGACCAAGGAAACGGTCGCACCGGTGGCCGCGACCGGCATTGATGCCACGACGACCGAGGAAGCCCGCCCATTCGCCAACAGCGAGAAGGGTCGGCTCGACGATCTGGCTAACAACAAGGGGCCGCACGTGGTCTCGGGCAACATCACCGGGGGCGGGAGTGGAACGAGCGGCGTCGGTGGCGCCTATTCAGCACCCGCGACCAATTCAACACCGTCATCGCTGAACAACAATACGGCAGCGGTGGTGACGCAAAGCAACTGCAAACAGGTCTTCACTTTCCAGAGCCCGTCCAATGTGACGATTGAAGCCCCGGCGCCGATGACGCTCACGGGCGCGCAGGACAGCACCGGGGATTGCAGTGGTGCTGCGGTGCCGGTGTTCAATTTTCAGACATCAAGCGATGGCCGAACCTATGTCGCTTTGGACAAGGCAGGCTATGCAACCGACCTGTTGGTGAATATGGTCTACACCGATGCGCGGGCCTCCTTTACGTTGCTGGCGCCGGGGAAATATTACTTTCGGCTGCAGGTGGTGGCGCTCGGCAAGACACAAATCTTTGGCCCCACCATCGCCACTATCATTGCGCCGATTCCGACGGGTCCGCCACCGGCGGTCGGCTCGCTGCCCGGTTACGTGGGGGGGAAGCTCGAAGCGTCGCAAGGGTCGGTGACCGATGGCATCACGTTGTCGTGGAACCCATCACCCACAACCTATACCTACAACGTCTACAGGTGGGACGCAACGGCGGTCCCTCCTGCCTACGTGAAGCTCACTTCGGCACCGTTGGCCGCAAACGGATATACCGACAACGTATCCGACATTCTTGTCCGTAAGTACGTCGTGCGCAGCGTGGACACCAAGGGCGTGGAGTCATCGGACAGCCTCCCGGCCACAGGGTATGCCAATGCTGTCCCGACGGCTGTAACCGCGAACATGACGGCGTTCATGAACAAGACGACAGACCAGTTCCACGTTTCGGTCCTTGATGCCAACTTCACCGCCGGCCAAGTCGAAGACTTCAAGATCGCGATTCTGACACAGCCGCCAGCCGGTCAAGGCACCGCAACGGCGGTCGGCAATGGATTGGTCTGGCAACCGCCGAGCGATTTCTCCTTTCTCGGTACGACGACGTTTACCTTCCGTCTTACCGACAAGGGCGGGGCAAGTATCGTAGGCACTGCGAATGTCGCAGTCAGTCATCCGCCGCCGCCAGCGCCTGTCGGCTTCATCGCGACACAGGGAACGATTACTGACCGGATCAAATTTACATGGAAGCCAATGGTCGGATTCGTTGAATATATTGCTACGGGATACAACATCTACAACGTCGATGTGGTCCCGCCAGTGAAGGTTAATCCGACGCCGATCCTTGATACGACCTACGAATACACCACTCCGAATCACGCAGGCGCGAACTATCAGCTTCGCGCGATAACCACTGTTGGCGAATCGTTGCCGACGAAGCCACTCTGGGCATATTCCAACGCGGCAATTCAGTCGGCCAGCGTGCCCACTATCATCGCGACCGCCATCACCCAGAGTGCGGCCACGCCTATCGCAGTGGTAGACGAGAACACGCTTCTCGGGCAGGGGGAAATCTACCTCGTTGCGATTGTGAATCCGCCGCCCGTTGGTGTGGCAACGGTAACCGGAGACGGGAAGCTGGTCTGGACGCCGCCAAAGGAACATAGCTTCTCCGGGACTACACACTTTTCCTTTTCGGTCACCGACAAAGGCAACGCGAGCGTGATTGGCGAAGCCACCGTGCAGGTCGCACCGGCGGCGACCAAAGCACTGGTCGAAAGATCGTCGTCCACTGCCCTATCCGGCAGCAAACCCTCTGCCGACCAAGTCGCCGCTGAAGCGGCAGCCTTTGCCTGCGCGAAGAAGTTCACGCTGCTGCCACCGGCGGTGGCCAACAAGGCGACGCCCTTGCAGGTGCAGCTCACGCTGCTCAAGAACGCGGACCTGAGTTGTGGCGCGGCACCGCTGGATGTGGTCTTCGAAGCCTCGACGGACAACAAGAACTACTTGCCAGTGTTGACCGCACCGTTCGTGACCGACGCACAGATCGCTGGCGATAGTGCAACCACGCAGGCGCAGTTGGTGTTGCCTTCACGCGGGCTGTATTACTTCCGCGTGCAGGCCCTGACCAGTAATCGCGCCGTCGTCATCGGCCCAGTCAAGGTGATCGCACCATGAACGCAGAGCATCCCGAAGCACGGTTGTACCCGGCTCATCGCAGCGTTTGGCGCCGGTGCTTGCTTGCGGCCGGGCTTTCACTGGTTGCCAGTGTCGCGGCAGCGGCGGGTGAAGGCAGCGCCAGCACGACGCCGCCCGAGTCGGGCGCCATGGAGGGCAACGGTGTGTCAGCGCACCCGCCCCGCGACATCAAGAAGACCATCGCGGGGATCAAGTCGCCCGTCTCCCGGGCCCGCGCCGAAGAGTTCGAGCAGAAATCCGCCGAAGTGCCCCTACTGATGGCGGCGCCCGCACTCATGCGGCCGTTGTCCGGCCCCGCTCCGCGCACCATCCAGCTCGCGGTCGGCACACGCCCGCTGGCGCCACCGTTCAAGAGCATCCGGTGGGAACTGAGCGCGGATGCGGGAAAGTCGTGGACCACGTTGGTGGCCGCAGCCCCGCCCACGCAACGACTTGAACATCGCTTCGAACTGCCCGGTACCTATCTCATTCGACCGGTAGGTAGTGGCCAAGATGGGCAAGTTGTCGAAGGTCAGCCGATCACCATCGGCATCACCGGGGCAGGATCATGAACCGACTTTTGCGTTTTGTTGCTGCACTGGCGTTGACGGCGCTGTCGGTTGGAGCGTGGGCTGACACGAACCTCTGTGTCATCATCGTGACACCGGACACGATCACCAGTCCGCAATCGATTCACGTTGCGATTGGCGGAACCGTCACCAACAACCTGCCGAGACCGTGGTTCCCCACTGCGTGGCGAGTGACCGATGGCGGCAGTGCAACATGGAGCACTGACAATGCGTCGCCCGACCCCTATTGGGCCAACGCAGACATTTTTTGGTCGGCTGTAGGCACCAATCGGGTCTACGTTGACCTGTACAACCCACTGACTTCGTCATGGGAGTTTTGCTACACCTATAACTTTGGCGGTTATGCCTCCCAGCCATACATTTTCTATTCGCCGCCTTACAACGACGCCTCGTTTGTGTCGCAATCGATTCCCGCCTCACTCTTTGCCGGGGCAACACTGTCCGGATCGGTGACGTTCCTGAATAACGGCACGACAACGTGGGCCTTCGACGCCACCAACAATTACAAGCTCGGCACGCGAAACGCTACCGACAATACGACGTGGGGAGCATCGCGCTTTGGCGTGTTCACTTCCGGGACGTGGGTGAGTCCGGGGAGCAACCATACCTTCCCGGTGAGCGGGACCGCGCCGGCCACGCCGGGTGTTTATCACTTTCAAACGGATGTCGTGCAGGAAAGCCTCGATAGATTCGGAGCCTATTCTCCGGACACCTCTATCACCGTCTATCCAACTCGCGCGAGCGCAGTGTCGGCGACCAAGAACGGCGTCGGCAGCACGACGGTGACGTGGACGGCAGGGACCACGTCGAATACGGCCTACAAGATTCGCCGTTGCCTGACCACGAACGACACGTCCTGCGTGGCGGGGACGCCGGGGAACTGGTCGGTCTTGGGTACGACCTCCGTGGGCGCGGCCTCCTACAACGACACCACCGGCTCAGTCGATACCCACTACCTCTACTGGGTGAACAGCTACAACAACAGCACCGAGGAAACGCCGTCGTTCCCGTATTCGGGCACCTACGATGTCGGCTATTTCGGTCTCTACAACTCGTCGTTCGTGTCGCAGAGCGTGCCGACCACGATGATCGCTGGCCAGCAGTACACGATCACGCAGACGTGGTCGAACAACGGCAGCTTCAACTGGGTGGGCGGAGCAGCGGGCAGCGCCTGCAGCGCCACCACGCCGGGGGTGGGCGCGATCACGGCGACCAACAACACAACGTGGGGCATCAGCGCGATTCTCGGCAATACCAGCAACGACCGCTTCTACCTCGCCTCGGGCACCACCGTCACGCTGGGTTCGAGCACCACCTTCAGCTATTCGGTTACGGCCCCGACGACGCCCGGAACCTACACCTTCCAGCGGCAGATGGTCCGCGAATGCGTCGGTTTCTTCGGCGACCCGAGCACGGCCATTTCCGTCACCGTCGACGTGCCGGCCCCGACCAGTGTCGTGGCCACCGACGGCACCGTGACTGGAAAGACCCGCGTCACGTGGGCCAGTTCCAGTGGTGCCGCAACCTATAACGTGTACTCGGCGGCCACCGCCGGCAGCACCAAGACGTTGCTCGCCAATACCGCCTCAACCACCTATGACTACACGGTGGGCGATGCGACCATCCGCTATTTCTCGGTGGCGGGTGTTACCAGCGGGAGCATCGTGGGCACCGTCAGTGCCGAAGATTCCGGCTATGCGAATCAAGCCCCGAGCGCCACGTCCGCAACACTGACGGCCGATTCGATGACGGCCTCCGCGCAGACCACGCCCAGCGTCACCGATCCGAACACCACGGCTGGAGAGACCGAGGTCTATACCTTCGCCATCGTCTCGCAGCCGAGTGCCGGGCATGGTACGGCTTCAATCGTCTCCAACAAACTCGTGTGGACGCCTTCGGCTGGCTACGCGTATGCCGGCACCGCGACCTTTACCTACTCGGTGACTGACAAGGGTGGGGCGAGTCTCACCGGCACCGCGACCGTCACCATCGCGGCATGGGTCCCGGCGGCACCGACCGCCCTGACCGCCACGCAAGGCACGATCACCAACAGCGTGCATTTCACGTGGGCAGCGGCGACCAACACCGCCGGCTACAACCTGTACGTGCAGGGTGGAGCGAAGGTGAATACGAGTCTCATCACCGCCACCACCTACGACCTGTCCACGTCCAGCGCACCGGGCGTGGCGTACGTCGTGCGCGCGGTCAGTGCGGCGGCTGGTGAATCCCCGGACAGCGGCAGTGCTACCGGTTGGCCGAACATCGCACCGACGGCTACTTCGGCGGCGATCTCCGCCTTAGCCTCGGTCGCTTCGACCCCGATTACCCCGAGCGTGACCGATCCCAACACCACGGCCGGCGAATCGGAAACCTTCACCTTCGCCATCGTCACGCAACCGGCAACGGGCGAGGGCACGGCGTCGATTGTGAGCAACCAGCTGGTCTGGACCCCGCCCAGCGGCGGCGGTTTTACCGGTGCGACCACCTTCACTTACTCCGTCACCGACAAGGGCGGCTCCGCACTCACCGGGACCGCGACCGTGACGATCAACGCACCAGTACCGGGGGCGACGACCCTCTCCGGGGTGACCGGCAGTTCGCTCAACACCTGCAGCGTCGTTTTGACATGGACCGCTGTGCAGTACGCGACCAGCTACCACCTCTGGTACGGCACAGCCGGCACCACGACCCTCGACGGCGGCAGCCTCGGCAACGTACTCACCTACGAAAAGACTGGGCTGGTTTGCGGGACCACGTACACCTTCAAAATCTTGGCCGTCGATGCAGCCGGCACCGGCCCCAACAGCAATCTGGTCAGCGTGGCGGCCGGAGGCTATGTGTTCGACGCCCATCTGGTGTCGAACTCGTTCCCGAGCAGCATGGTGGCGGGAACGACCGCAACCCTGCTGGTCCAGTACACCAACACCGGCACCAAGGATTGGGTCGGTACTGGCACACACAACGGGCTGGACTTCGGCATTGGCGCCCAGAATCCGCAGGACAACACAACGTGGGGCGTCAATCGCTTTGCGTGGATTCCGTTCAACGTCACGGTGAGCCCCGGACAAAGCTATACCTTCGGTTTCACGCTTACCGCACCCACGACGCCGGGCACCTACACGCTGCAGGTACAGATGCTGCAGCCATCGACCGAGTGGTTCGGCGACAAGACGGCGATCGCCACCATCACTGTGATCGGACCGCCGGCAGTACCGACGGGTTTGACCGCGACGCAAGGCACGGTCACGGGCAAGACTACCGTTACCTTCAACGGCAACGCGAATGACGGTCTGACCAGCTCGTACAACGTCTACCGGATGGTGAAGAGCAACTATCAGGCGGGTGGCACGACGTGGCAGACAGTGGCCTCGACCAATCACAATGGCGCCACGACTTACACCGTCGATTCACCACCCAGCGACGCTACCGTTTATGTCTACACGGTACGTGCCCAGAACGGCTATGGCGAATCGTCGATCCCGACGCCGGTGACGGGCTATGCAAACATCGCCCCGACCAGCACGTCCACGGCGATCTCTACGCAGTCCGATACGGCGAGCACACCCGTTACACCAACGGTCAGCGATCCCAACGTGATCGCCGGATCAACCGAGAACTTTACCTTTGCCATCGTCACCCAACCCACGGTGGGCACGGCGTCAGTGGCTAGCGGCAAACTGGTCTGGACTCCAGCTTCCGATTTTGCGTTCAACGGCACCACGGCCTTTACCTACTCGGTCACCGACAAAGGCGGCGAAGTGCTGACCGGCACAGCGACCGTCACAGTGGTGCCGCTGGTGGCAGCCATTCCAGCAAGCGTGACGGCGACGCAGGGCACTCTGGTCGGCATCGTGCGCGTGGGCTGGAGTGCAAGTACCAACGCGGTGTCGTACAACGTCTACAGCAATGGCGTGCTGGTCAACACCAGCCCGATCACCGCGACCACCTACGATGTCGTCGTCACCGATCCGGCGGCGACCAGTTATACGGTGCGCGCAGTACCGATCTCGGGCATCCTGTCCGGCATCGGTCTGGGGGCAACGGGCTACCCCGACGTGGCCCCGAGCGCGACCAGCGCCAGCCTCGGCACCGATGCGGTGACTGCCTCGGCGCCGGTCATTCCGGACGTGACCGATCCGAACGTCACCAGCGGCCAAACCGAGAGCTTCACGTTCGCGATTGTGGGCCAGCCCGTAACCGGGCAAGGTACGGCCTCGGTGGTCGCGAACAAGCTCGTCTGGACCCCGCCAGTGGCGCATGACTTTGCCGGCACCACGACCTTTACCTACTCGGTGACGGACAAGGGTGGTGCCAGCGTGACCGGGACCGCCACCGTTACGGTGTCGATCTTCACGCCGCTAGCGCCAGTCAATGTGACGGCGACGCAAGGTACGCTGACCAACACGGTGCGCGTGAGCTGGAACGTGGTCACCAATGCCTCGGGCTACGATGTCTATCGGGCGGGCGTGAAGCAATCGACCACGCCGGTGACGACCAATACCTTCGATGTGACGACGACCGTTGCGCAAACGGCGTCGTACACGGTGCGCGCGATCAGCGCGGGCGACGGGGTGTCGCCGGCGAGCACTGGAGCTAGCGGGTACCCGAACCTCGCGCCGACTTCCAGCACGGCCAGTCTCACGGCCACTTCGCTTACCTTGTCGGCCGCGACTGTGCCGACCGTTGTCGATCCGAACACCAGCGCCGGTCAAAACGACATCTTCACCATCACCATCGCCAGTCAGCCGACGGTTGGCGTCGCCTCCATCAGCGCCAACAAACTCGTCTGGGCACCGCCCAGCGATGGCAGTTTTGCTGGCACCACGACCTTTACCTACACCGTCACTGACCGTGGTGGCGCCACGGTTGTTGGCACCGCCACCGTGAGCGTCAGCCCCTACGTGCCGCCGGCGCCGACCTTGCTGACTGCCACGCAGGGCACCATGACCGGTTTTGTGCGGTTGGCGTGGACGGCGCCGGTCAATACGGTGTCCTACCAAGTGCTCAAGGGTGGCATCGTAGTGTCCTCCGCCCCTGTGACCGCGACGACCTACGACTACGCGATCACTGACCCGGCCCGTGCGACCTACACGGTGCGCGCGGTCGGAGTCGCCGGCGGCGTCTCGGCGTCCAGCGCCGGAGTGCAGGGCTGGCCGAACAGCGCGCCCAGTGCAGTCTCGATCACCGGAACGGCGCCCGCCAACGCGGTGAACAAGCAGTTCACGCCGACCATCACCGACCCGAATGTGGTTGCGGGTGAGCCGGAGACCTTCACCTACACGCCGGCCAGCGGTGCCACGACGCTGGGCGGCACCTTCTCCTTCAGCACCGTCGGCAAGATGCTTTACACGGCGCNNGCCGGCAGGCTCCACCGCCTCGGGCACGGACACCTTCGACTTTACCGCGACCGACCGCGCCGGGGCCACGCTGAACGGTACTGCCGTCATTACCGTGTGCGGGCCACCGCAGCTAGGAGCGGGTACCGCGACGTTCACCAACGTCACCGCCAGCGTGACCACCGCTAGTTGTGGTGGCGCCGTGGTGGCCACGGGCGGCGTCTTCTACCAGTCCTCGCCGACAGCCACGGCGACGCAAGTCGCCAGTCTGGGGCAGGCCAACGCCGCCAATGGGTTGAACGCCAGCTACACGATCACCCGCCCCGGCAATGCGCGGGCGGGGCTCTACAGCGTGCACGTGACGCTGACCGATCCGTCCGGCCAGAGTTCGCAAGGACAGATTCCGTTCACCGTCGCCTGCCCGGCACCGACGGTCACGCTGACGAGCGCGGTCGGCATCGTGGGCCTGCCGAACTTTTCGGCCAACGGCACCTACGGCAATAGCGATGTCTGTGCCGGTCCGCTGACGGCAACGCTGCAAGCGTTCGCGCTCGCTGATGTCGGCAACACAACGGTGTTGTCGAGTGGCACCGTCAGCACGCCGGCCGTGTTGGTCGCCGGCGTCGCGCCGGCGCCGATGGTCTGGAGTTTGCCGGCGCTGCCGGTCGCGGACTATCGCCTCGTCGCGACCGTGATCAACGCCGACGGCGTGACTTCGGCTTCCACTGAACTGGCGTTGAGCGTCAATTGCCCATCACCCACTTTCTACGCGATGGGGGTCAGTCAGGAGAGCGGGTTGACGGCTGCTTCGGGATTGGTTCTGCTCTCGAATTGCAGCAACCCCAGCGCCATGCAGGTGCAGGTCAGCGGCAACGGCGGCTTGCCGACCCTAAGCCTGCCGGTGACTCTCTACCAAAGCGTGGGCCTGCTGACCTACTACAGCTTCGACTATCCGCTGGCCGGGGTGGCGAACGGCAACTACACGATGCTGCTCTCGGCCACTGACGGCAATGGCGCCACCGGCACCGGGACTGCGCTGCTCGCGGTGGATCGCGGCAATCCAACCGCCGCCCTGACGGTCAATGGACAGCCATCGAGCTACAACAGCGGAACGGCCGAGAGTCTGGGCCGCTTCGGCTACAAACCCGGTGCTACCGGATTGCCCAGCGCGAGCAAGCTGTGAAGGGGGTTGCCATGCATCTGCACCATCTGCGCCGCGCGGCCACGGTCGCCGGCCTCCTGTTGGCCGGCATCGTCAGCGCCACGCCCACCGGCAAGATCACCGGGGTCGGAACCCGCGACGCCAGCGGCGTCTTGCAGATGTCAAACAGCAGCGTCGATCTCGGTGACAATCGCGCATTGCTCATCACCGGCTACATGGCCGACTATGTCGGCAAAGACGCCGGCACCAATGGCCGGGTGATCCTGCTGGCGGGCAGCGGCGCACAGTATTCGATCCCGTTCGTGAATCGCCTCTGGGGGGCCAAGGCCGCGCTGGAAGCGGCCGGTATCAACAAGCTCGATACCGCATTGGCAGCCGCGCTCAACAATGCCGGCTTCTTGGCGGCGGCGGACTCCTACACGCTGCCGGCGGGCACATACACCGTCAAATCGATTGTCGCCACCTTCGGCAGCGGCATCTCGACTGTGCCCGTCACCGACAGCTTCACCGTGACCGTGCCCGCCGTTCGCACCGGCGTGGCGCTCACGCTGACCGATGCGATGGGCACCCCGGTGACCATGGTCCCGAAACTCAATACTACCTCTGGCGATCTGCGCCTCACCGGGTATCCGGCACAACCATCCGGGGCCTACACGCTGAGCGTGCCGGTGTACGACAAGTGGGGGCAGAGTGCGGGCCCCGCCCTGCAGTTCACGCTGAACTATCTGCGACCGGTAGCGCCGGTCAACGTGTTCAATCCACAAGCCGAAGGATTTTCCGGATTCGTGCAGGTCTTTTCGCTGACCAACCCCCTCACCGGGAGCGCGCTGACCGGCACTCTCGACGGTGTTGCCGCCATCCAGAATGCCAACGGCTCACCGACGACCACCTCGGCCTTGATCAATGGCACCACCATCGCCGCTGGCGCCAGCACGCCCATCTCCTTGGCTCCCAAAGTGACGGGCGCCGGTTCGAGTGCGTCGGTTTCGTATTCGATGCGCGCAGCAGTTGCTGGCGGCAGCGGCAAGGTGCGGATGTTCATCAATGCACCGGACGCGCCTGATCTCGACATCACGGTCGCCAACTGGAATCCGGACACGTCAATCGCCGTCACCTCTCCCAAGAGCACCTTCGCCGTTGGTGTCGAGAACGCGACGATCAACGTCGGCCGGGCGCAGGGTTCGCGCTGCGGCCCGATCTTCTCCGCGACCACGACCCAGACATTCGGTGCTGATTCGGTGCTGTGCGCCGTGCGCTGGACCACTCCGGTAAGCGGCCTCTCGCTGGCCGGCAATCTGGCTGACCTGACGGGCACGCTGACCGATACCGGCGCGGTGACCGGGGTCTACGAGACCGGCGTGTTGTGGACCGATCCCACGACCATGCAAGCGCAATTCTTCCGCTCGGGCTCCCACACCATCAGCGTCAACGGCGCGCCGCCGGTGCCGCCGACCATCAAGTTCGTTCCCGATCAAGCCCTCAACAAGCCGGGCATGACCAACAATCTGACCTATGCCGGGACCGCTGTCGCGGGCGCGGTGACGGTCTCGGCACCGTATTCCGGATTGACGGTCACCATCACGCCAGATAGCGGCGCACCAGTGACCAGCAGCTCAGCCTCCAGCGCTTTCTTCCGGCCGCTGACCATCGCCGACTCTTTCATCGGCAGTCAGCGCAGCTATCTGGTCGAGGCCGCTTACAGCAAGGCGCCGACCGTGAAGTACAGCGCCAACCTACTATTCGATGTGATCCCGCGCAGCCAGTTCCTGCTGTTGCTGGCGCCGCAAGGCGCCGTCTCGACGGCCAACGTGACCATCAACGGCAAGTTCGGATTGCCACAAGTCGGCGGCGGCTTCACCTTCGACAGCAGCACGCAAGGCTCATGGAGCATTCAACTGAAAACCATGGACGCCAAAGGTNNGCCCGTCACCACCATCGGCAGCGATGGCGCGGTGAGTTTCGATGTGGGCCTGCTCGCCGCAGGCAGGGCCACCTTCAAGGCGGTGGCCACGCAACTCGATGCACCCACCAGCTCCCCACTCGCGGTGACCAGCGGCGCCGTGGCTGCGTTCGTTCATGGTGGTGACGCGATTGCCGTCGATGGCATCGTCAAGCCTGCCAGTGGTGCCTCGCCATTCAGCGCGAGCGTCGGCGTCTGGCCGCGCAACGCGGCACAGGTCGCTGACATCGGTCAGATCGCCTTTCAGGTCTCTGACGACGGCACCAACTTCTCGCCATTGCTCGACGCCAATGGTGCACCGGTCGCTGGGTTGGCCCTGCTGTTCATTCCGCAGAAGTTGACCGGCAATTCGCAAAAGTATTACAAGGCCACGGTCAAGAACCGCTGGAGCGATGCCATTTTTGAGTCTGGCGTGGTCTCGCTGCAGTCGTTCATCCAGCCGGCGGTGCATATCACCGGCCCCAAGGCGACCTTCGTGGGTAATCCGGTCACCCTGACGGCGGTGCCCGATGGCGGCGCGACCAACCTGAGCTATACGTGGACGGTGAAACTCGGCACCTTCGATGCGAACCCCACCACTTACACCGGCGGCACGCTGACCTTGACCCCGAGCCGCCCGATGCCTGATCTGCTGATCACCTTGTCGGCCAAGGACGCGAGCGCCCCGAACAATCCGCTGGCGACCAAGCTGGCGTATTGGGGCGTGAATGTGCTGCCGCCGCTACTGGCTCGTCCCGTTGTCACCGGGCCGACCGTGGTCGAGGCGGGTCAGACCTATACATGGACCGCCATTCAAGCCTCGCCGTTCGGGGCCAACAGCGGCACCGATCTGGTCATCGAGAGTCATTGGGTCCTGCCCGACGGCAGCGCGTCCACCGACAACCCGGTCACCTATACGATTCAGCCGGGGGACCAGCAGAAGATTCGCTTCCAGTCTGGAGTGACTGGTTTCCCGACCACGAACGTGTTCACCGACCTCGCGTTTACCGAGTGGACCTACCAATGGCCGAGCTTGCGTATGTTGACGACGGTCCAAAGCCCGTATGTCCCCGCGCAGGTCCTGTTCAACGCCGGACTGACCTTCCCGGCCCAGATCACGCTACTGCACGGCGAACCGCTGACCTATACATGGTCGTTCCCAGTCGGGGTGACGGTGGTCAGTCAGGTGAACGGGCTGGCGACGGTGCAATTCCCGACCGCTGGCTCGTTCCAAGTGTCGGCGACGATCTCCGATACGCGGGGCAACAGCACCACGGTCACCTCTGACACCATACAAGTGCTGCCGCCGAAACCGCTCACCTTCAATCTGTCGCTGACCTCCAGCGACCGGTGGAATCGGCCGCCGGGCCCGGTGCTCGCGCGCACCGCACCCACCAGCTTGCCGACCGGCGATGCGGTCGCAGGGGTGACCTTCTTCGTGAACGGCTCACAAGTGGGGTCCGAGGTGCCCAGCGGCGCCAACCTGAGTTTGCCTGATCCTGGCACCTACTCGGTCCGCGCAGTCATGCGCTCGATCAAGGGCGTCACGGCCGAGGCGACGCAACCCATCACGATGACCACGGGTGACAATCCGGTATGCGTGTTGAGGAAGAACGGCAACGGGACAACCGTGCTGTGGTTCCAATCGCTGTGCACCGTGCAACGCGGGGTCGTTGTCCGCTACAGCTACTTCGTCAACGACGAGCCGTCGCAGGTGACGGCAAACACGATCAGCTTCCCGCTGGCCAGCATCCCCGGTACCAATACCGTAAAGGTCATCGCCACCACGGACAAGGGGCAGCAGGGCGCCGCGATCTTCGACGTGAGCAGTGGGTCCAGCTCGCCGACCACGCCATAATTGACTGCTTATTGATGTGCCGCAACCGAATTGGTAGCATATCACCCGGCCGAACAAGAAATTGACGCCACGCGCCTTCCCAAAGGGCTGCGTGGCGGTTACTATTCGGATTACACGCCGGAAACCGGCGGGCAAAACATCGCCAATGGGCCTGACGTTGTTCGGTTTGCAGAACAACGGTCTTCAGAACGCCTATCGCACATAGGGGTCGCCCGAGTTTGTTCGACAGCGCGCAGGGAATGCGCTGACGGCTAACTCATCGGGGGGCTCGTGCACAAACAACTCAGCAGCATAACAAAGCTCGACAGCTCTTCCGTCTCCGGCGTGCGGATCGAGACGATAAGGCTGTATCGGGCCGGCAGGTCGTAACGTTCTTGGTTCGGGCGTGTTCGACTGGGTGCGGTTGGCATCACCAGCCTCCACCTGTTGACGACGCACAACCTGCCCCTGCAGCGTCTGTTCACAACAACGAATGCCACCAGCGCAGCCTCCGCGCTCTGCGCACGGATGGCCGCGCAGCTGTTGGCGGCCTACCCAGCGCTGCGCCCCGAGACGATTCGGGCATTGATCGTCCACTCCGCCGAATGGACGGAGGCTATGCGCGCTACCTACCTGCCTGCCGATGGTGTGCGGCTACTTGCATTGCAACGGACAAGAACTGTCCGTCGTCGCGACCAATGTGCGATTTGATGAGCGCCTTTAGTTGTTCAGAACTGGCCACAGTTCTTTCTGCCCTGAATGAGTTCTGCACGAAGCATACCAAGAGGCCGGCCCGTTGCGAAGAGGCGACTGGCCATCTCTCCTTCGAAGCCGTGCGGGAAACAGACAGCGACCCCCTCACCGCCGGAGAACTAGGTGGGCACGGCAACAGACCGCTCCCAGGCTCACCCAACCCTCAAACCGGTAGAACGACATTTGGACCATGGATGCGCCATGGCCATCGGTGAGCCGACGAACGATCAGGCGACCTATTTCCCTGAAAAAAACAAAGGTCCCGGGGACGGGACCTTTGATTGGAGATAGTGGACGATCTACGCGCTGCCTGCGGGAGACCGCTACCCGTTAGGACCTGGGAGTCTTAGGGAAATCTCAGCAAATGTGGCATCCGGTCTCACCAACTGTTGCGCGAATCTCAGTAATAGCGGCGCCCTACATATACCTTTGTAGCGGCGCCTACAGCAATTGCGCTACTGCCAGCCATATCACCTAACCGATCATGGGGCGAGAAAAATAGCCGCGTCACACCACCCCAAAGCAACCATTTGATATACACTATCGCGCATGAGCGCCGGAAACCGGCGCGGGCGTGTCTGCCAAACGGGCCTGTCAACGTTCGGAAAACCGAACACTTGTCAGCACAGCGGTTGCCTGAGTTTATCTGTCGGTGCCTTATGCCCCCGAAGATCAACTCATTATTGGTGACACCTTGGATACGCGCCCCTTCGCTCCCTTGACGACTGCTTTCTCGATCTCTAGGCACTTCATCGGAGGGGCGCTGCGACGCGCTCGCGCACGCCTGTTAGCGGCGTCCATAGGCCACGCCCTGCTCGTTATTGCCGCCAGTACGCTGCTCTATGTGATCGGTGCCCCACCGGCGCAAGCACAGGATGCCAGCTTCGCAGGCACCTTAGTGTCGCAGAACCTGCCCGCCACCATGGAAGCCGGCAAGCAGTATCCCATTACCGTGCAATGGCAAAACACCGGTACGAAATCGTGGACCAACGACAATATTCAGATGGATGCTTGGGGCCCCTATAAGGCGCCGAGCGACCCCTCGGTTTCGAATTCGTGGGGAGCAAGCAGCAATGAATATCAAACCTACCACAACTATACCGGGCTCCATGGGCCGAACTGGGGATTCATTACGGTCGCCCCCGGAGAAGTTGCCTCGTTCACTTTGGTGATCACCGCACCAAATGTGCCGGGGGATTTCAAGTTTACGACCGCTCTGTTTGACTATGACACTGGCAATCAGGCTTTTTCCGCTGCGGCGTCCGTAACCATCACGCCAAGCGTCGCCTTTGTGTCGCAAACCATCCCGGCCACCATGCAGGTCGGCAAAACCTACCCGGTAACCGTGCGCTGGCAAAATGCCGGGTCGGGCGATTGGACCAGCGACAACACGTATCAGTATTACTACTGGCCGTATCTGGGTTCCGTCAGCGAAGCGGGTAGTACGACCATTGGCCCCGGCGGCTCCTCGTCGCAGCAGCTACTCGACGCGAGCCAAGGCTTCACCACCGTTTCTGCCGGTGGCATCGCCACGTTCACCTATTTCGTTACCGCGCCGACAACACCGGGAATTTTCAAGTTTGTCAGCGAACTGAACAGTTACACCTACGTCTATGACGCAGCCTCCGACAACTACCTCTCCAACAATATTGATGGATTCGGCCCGCAAGTGTGGGTAACCGTCACGCCCGCTTCGCTGGGCGGCTCGTTTGCGGCGCAAAGCGTGCCGCAGGCGGTTCGAGTGGGGGTCGCCGCTCCGGCCACGGTTACGATGACCAACAGCGGTCGATTGCCATGGGTTGGCGGGCAACAATGGCTTGTTCTGGGCGCGAATCCAGATGATCGGGCCAGAGATAGCTATGGTTTCTATCCGGGCCCTTGGCCCACTGGCGGCTGGGGCACGACAACCGTGCAAATTCCTGCGGGTACCACGGTGGCACCCGGCGCTTCGTACACCTTCTCCCTCACCCTCACCGCGCCAGACGCCAACTCTGCTCGGTACTCCTTTGGCGCAAGCATGGGCAGCGCCGATGGCCTGTTCGGGGCCTACACGCCCACGGTCAATGTCTGGCCATCGTTAGCGATGGATGGCGCTACCCCCTCAGACATTCAAGTGTATGACGCACCGGCCGGCACTTCATCCAAAAATAGTTGGAATACCGACTCCATCTGCTTTTACAACAGCGGCGAAACGGAATGGCTCAACGGGTCACAGTGGCTGGAAGTTCGCCGTGTCATCAGCGGCGCCTTGGACCACCCTTGGCCGGACAACAACTGGGGACTGGCCAACTACAAATTTCAATTCGGCGACGGTAACGCCGTCGGAATCGGCGAACGATATTGCGCCTATAGCTGGAGTTATTCCAGCGTAGGGAATTTTGTGATGCCTGCGACACCCGGCGCCTACACGCTCGAAGCCACGATGATGAACGCCAGTGGCCCCTTTGGCACCCCGCAGTCCATTACCGTAAACGCTACAGCGCCGGCGAGCGCGCAATTTGTTAGCCAGAGCGTCCCGGACTCCGTGCCGGCGAACTCGTCGTTCCCGGTTTCAGTAACCATGAAAAACACGGGGCCCGCACCGTGGACCTTCGAAACGCTCATTGATCTGATGCCGCAACCGAATATGACGCATCTGTTTCCGCAGGACGGCTGGGGCAATTTCTGGACCGGTGACCAACAGATTCCGTACGGCACCACCGTGCAGCCGGGCGACAGCTACACGTTCAATTGGCAGGCTATGGCTGGTGGTATCAACGGACTCTTTGCGTTTACCGGGACCTTGCTAGACAGCAACACCGGATTTCACTTCGACACGCCAACACCGGTCACTTATATCGCCGTCACCGGCGGCGTGAGCGTGCCACAGGCACAAGTAACCAACGTACAGGCCACCAAAGGCACGCAGACCGGACAGGTCACCGTGACGTGGAGCAACAGCACCGATCCGGCCGTGGATCATTACAAGGTACAAAGCAGCGGCGGTGATCCGACCCTCGATAGCAACAATTGGCACGATCAGGCGAACGGCACCGACGGGACAGTAGGCGTAGTCATGCAGGCGGACAGCGCTATCGATGCCTACAGCATAAGTCAGGGTGGTGATGGTTGGTTCCGCTACTATGTTTGGGCTTGCGACCGCGACGAGCGGCAGTGCACGTCGTCTCTCAATGACTGGGCGACGCCGATGGACTTCGGGTATCCGAATCTCCCGCCGAACTATGCCGACGCGACACTGACCGCAACCGGCGGCGCCGCCAGCGCACCAGTCACGCCCTACGTGCTCGACCCGAACGCACAAGCCGGGCAAAACGAAAGCTATACGTTTGCTGTGCTCACACAGCCGGCCGGTGGCGAAGGCACGGCTACGGTAGTCAATAATCAGCTTATGTGGTCGCCACCCGCCGGTGGTTTCACTGGTCCCACCTATTTTCTGTTCACCGTGACCGATCACGGTGGCGCCAGCGTCGATGGGATTGCCAACGTGAACGGTGGTCAGGGTACCTTCGCCAACCTTGGCGATAGGGGTGCCGTAACCCTCGACCTGCCGGACACGATTCAGGCCGGGCAGACTTACCCCATGCTGGTGAGGATCAACAATACCGGTCATACCGATTGGACCGGTACCTATACGATGCAGCTTGCCGGCGATATTGCAGCACCCTCCGGCCTAAGCGTGGACAATTGGCTCAATAGCTGGGGCTTCACCGACAGGCTTGGCAATCCGGGCCTTGGTGCCGCCAACATCACCACGCTCACGCTCCCGGTGACTGCCCCCGCCACGAACGGAACCTATACGTTCAGCGGGCAGATCGCTGATGGATCGAACTCCTTGCTGCCGCTGGCGGGGGTGTCGAAGTCGGTGACCGTGGTTGGCGGCATACCCGCCGACCCAAGTGCGCCCACCGCGCCACCTAGCAACGTTGGCGCGACGGCGGGCACCATTACCGGCAACGTGCGAATCACATGGGCCGCCGTCGGTGGTGCCGTCAGCTATAACGTCTATGCGGACGGCACCCTGATCAGCGATAGGGCGATCACTGCTGCCAACTTCAATGTCGCAACCAATACGGCCACCGCCGTTGTTTATACCGTGCGCTCGGTGAATGGTGTCGGCACTGAATCTGCCGACAGCGCCGGGGCTTCGGGGTACCCGAATATTCCGCCGACATCGACTTCAGCAGCATTGACGGCGAATTCGGTTACTGCGGCAACGCCGGTGACCCCGTCCACTATCGATCCAAACACCCTAACCGGGGCCAGCGAGACTTTTACCTACACCATCGCCACGCAGCCGGCGGCGGGCCAAGGTACAGCTTCGGTAGCCAACGGCAAACTCAGTTGGACACCGCCGTCAGACGGCAGCTTTAGTGGCGCCACGTCGTTCACCTACAGCGCGGCCGACAAGGCTGGAGCGACGGTGGTGGGCACCGCCTCGGTTACGGTTACCGCTGCGGCGCCTAACGCGCCCGCCAACCTCACCGCCTCGCAAGGGTCGGTAACTGGCGCCGTTCATCTGGCGTGGACTGCCGCCGCCGGTGCGGCCCGCTACGACGTTTACGCCGCAGGGGCCAAGGTAAACACGGCCGCCCTTACCACTACCACCTACGACGCTGCGAATAGCAATCCGGCCAGTATGACCTACACGGTGCGCGCGGTCAGCGCCGCTGCCCTCGAATCGGCGGACAGTGCAGACGCCTCTGGCTATCCCAATTTGGCACCCACCGCGACCAGTGCCGCGCTCAGCGCCGCCCCGGACGCCGCCTCGGCGGCGGTCACCCCAGACGTTACCGACCCGAACACGGCGGCGGGCAAAACGGAAGTCTTTACCGTTACCGTCACGTCGCAACCGAGCGCCGGTAGCGCTTCGGTGGTGGAGGGTGGGCTCGTCTGGACCCCAGCTCCGAACCATGCCTTTTCGGGAACAACGACCTTCGGTTACCGGATTGCTGACAAGGGTGGCGCCACCGTCAATGGCACCGCAACCGTCTCCGTCTCCGGCTCCGCACCGAGCGCACCGGGTAACGTTCGCGCTACACAGGGCACGCTAACCAATGCCGTACAAGTGACGTGGAACGCGGTAACCGGAGCTGCCGGCTTCAATATCTACGCAGCGGGCTCCAAACGCAACACAGCACCGATAACCGGCACTGCCTACACCGACTACCCGGTAGCGAGCGCCACCCCGGTCGCTTACACCGTGCGCAACGTCAACGGCGCCGGCGGCGAATCGACGAACAGCACCGCCGCTACCGGTTATGCCAATATCGCCCCAACCTCAACCAGCGCGACCCTCACCGCGAACGCCAGCGCCAATTCGGCGGCAGTGGCCCCGGTCACAGTTGATGCAAACGTCAGTGCTGGCCAGAGCGACGCCTTCACCTACTCCATCGTTGGACAACCGCCGGCGGGCGAGGGCAGCGCGGTCGTAATGGCCAACAAGTTGGTCTGGTCGCCTCCCTCTGGCCACGGCTTTGTCGGCACCACGTCCTTTACGTTCCGAGCGACTGATAGGGGTGGAGCCGCCGTTACTGGTACCGCCAGCGTGAGCGTCACCGTCGCACCCGCCGCACCAGCGACGGCGCCGGGCGGTCTCGCCGCGTCACAGGGCACCGTTACCAATGCGGTGCGCTTGTCGTGGCTCGGGCGCAGCGGAGCGTCCAGCTACAACGCGTATCAGGCCGGCGTTAAGCTCAACACGGAACCAATCACCGGCCTTACCTACGACGCGGCGAATACCAGCGTTACCCGCGTGAGCTACACGGTGCGCTCGGTGAACAGTGCGGGAGCTGAATCGGCGGACAGCGTGAGCGTGCAGGGTTATCCGAACATCGCGCCGACCGCGACCTCGGTCCACCTGACCGCCAGCACGCTCGTCGGCAGCGTCGCCGTAGCCCCGACCGTCGAAGACCCGAATGTCGCCGCCGGGGAAGCCGAGACCTTCACCGTTACCATTACCGATCAGCCAAGTAACGGCACGGCCTCCGTTAGCGCCAGTAAACTGGCATGGACGCCGGGTACCGGCAGCGTTGCCGGAGTGGTCAGTTTTGGCTATTCGGTGACTGATAAGGGTGGGGCCAGCGTCAGCGGCACCGCAACGGTTACGGTGTCGTTTGTGGCAGTAGCCCCGGTCGCGATCACTTTCGCCCCCAGCGCCGGACTGGTCCCGGTCAACGGCGGCAACTACCTGACCTACTCCGGCACCAATGTCGCCGGCATGGTCACGGTCACCGGTCCGGTCGGGGGCATGACCGCGCGCATCAGCCTCAACGGTGGTGCGGTGCAGTCGCTGCAGACCACCGGCACCTCGTTGCTGACGATGGTGAAGACCGAGAACGCGGTGGTGGGCACGGCCCAGACCTATCACATCGAAGTCACGCCGACCAAGGGCGTCAACAGCCCGACGGTGGCCGATTACAGCTTCGACGTGAAGCCGCGCGGGGCCTTCCTGCTGCTGCGGCCGTTGCTCGGCGCCAACTCCTCGGCGCCGGCGACGGTGACCGCCAGTCTTGGCCTGCCGGCCATCGGCGGGGCCTTCACCTACGACGCCGGCAAGCAGGGCGCGTGGAGCGTGCAGCTCTACAGCCTGAACAGCCGGGGCGTGAAGACGCCGGTGAGCACGCCGGTGACCAGTGTGGGCACCGATGGGGCGCTGAGCTTCGACGTGGGCATTCTGGCGCCGGGCTTCAACCTGTTCACCGCCGAAGCCACGCAGACCGATGCGCCGGCGGGCACCACCGCCCCGGTGCTCAAGAGCGGCACCGTGGCGGCATACGTGCGCGACGGGACCGCCATCGAGGCCACGCTGATCACCAAGCCGGCCACCGGGCCGGCACCGCTGCACGGCAACGTGGGCGCATGGCCGGTGAACAGCGCGCGGCTGGCCGACATCGGCGAGGTGCAGGTCCATGTCTCCGACGACGGCAGCACCGGCTGGACCCGCGTGGTCGATGCCAAGAACGTGCCGACGACGGCGATCTTCACCGCGCAGGTGCTCACCGGCGAGAGCAAGAAGTTCTACAAGGCGACGGTGAAGAACCGCTGGAGCGGACTGACCACCGACACCACGGTGGGCACGTTGCAGTCGTTCATCATGCCGGCCCTGCACATCGAGGGGTCGAAGGCAACGCTGGTCACCCGTCCGGTGACGCTCACCGCCGTGGCCGACAACATGGACGCCAGCACCATGACCTTCACATGGGAAGTGCGCTACGGGGTGTACGACAACAACCCGACCACCTACACCGGGCCGACGATGACCTTTACCCCGAGCAAGGCCGGCACGCTGTCGGTGGTGCTCGCGGGCAAGCAGACCAACGCCCCGGAGGGCAATGCGCTGGCGACCAAGGTGGCCTACTACAGCGTGCTGGTGGTGCCGCCGAAGATGCCGAACCCGTCGGTCACCGGACCGACCATCGTCGAGGTGGGCAAGGCGTACACGTGGACCGGCATCCAGCCGCCGCCGTTCCCGACCAACCTGACCACCGATCTGGTCGTCAAGAGCCAGTGGATTATGCCGGACGGCACGATCCAGACCGGTAACCCGGTGACCTACACGATGAAGGCGGGCGACCAGCAGAAGGTGCGGTTCGAGTCGTGGTTCGACGGCTACACCGAGAGTCTGTCGTTCGGCGACCATGTGCTGCAGCCGTGGACCTACCAGTGGCCGGCGATGGCGATGCGCATGACGGTGCTCAGCCCCTACGCCCCGGCGCGGGTGCAGTACACCGCCGGGCTGGCCAGCGCCATGAACATCAGCCTGCTGCACGGCGAGACGCTGGGCTATGCGTGGAGCTTCCCGCAGGGCGCGACGGTGATCAGCCAGAGCGCGGGCACGGCGGTGGTCGAGTACCCGACGGTGGGGACCTATCAGGCCAGCGCCGTGATCAGCGACTCGCGCGGCAACAGCAGCACGGTGACTTCGGACGCCGTGGTGGTGCTCCCGACCCGGCAGCTTGAGTTCAACCTGACGCTGGCCTCCAGCGACCGGTGGAACCGGCCGCCGGGCCCGGTGATGGCGCGCACGCAGGTCACCCAACTGCCGTTGAACGATGCGCCAGCGGGCGTGACCTTCTTCGTCGATGGCACGCAGGTGGGCAGCGAAGTGCCGGCCGGGGCCAATCTGAGCCTGCCGACTCCGGGTACCTACTCGGTGCGGGCAGTGTTCCGCTCGGTCAAGGGCGCGACCGCCGAGGTGACGCAGGCGATCACCATGGCGACCGGCGACGATCCGGTGTGCACGCTGAAAAAGAATGGCAACGGCACCACGTCGCTGTGGTTCCAAGCCACCTGCACGGTGCAGCGCGGGAACGTGGTCGGCTATACGTGGAAGGTCAACGGCACGACGCAGCAGGTGTCGTCGAACACGCTGAGCTTCACGGCAACCAACATCGCCAGCGCCAGCACCATCGAGGTCACCGCCACCACCGACAAGGGCCAGAAGGGTGGCGCTCTCTACAACATCGGCAGTGGCGGTAGCGTGCCTGTCAACCCGTAGCAGGGCACCGCGCAAGAGACGACAGGCCCGGTTCTTACCGGGTCTGTCGCATTTGACTGTCAGGCACTCCGGTCTATTGCCGCGCAGAACAGCAAGAAGGATGCTCCAACGATACTCAGGATCGTCAGGGTCATCCCGAAAACACGGAACCGGTAGCGCTCGTTGATCTGACTCACACCATATGCGTGTGAACTGCGCCCGAGGAGGAGGCTGAGCCCCAGCCCGTGAACGAGCATTGGAGCGGCGCCGCCGACCTCGACGAAGGAAAAGAGGATCAGGCCCAGCGGCACAAATTCCGCGAAGTTCCCATGCGTCCGGACCGCGCGCACGAGCGCCGGGGCGCCAGCGTCTCCTAACGCACTCCGATGACGTTGTCGCATCCGGAATATACGGGCGCTCAGCCCTACAAACAGCAGCGCGAGGACTGCCGCATAAATCGGGACGATGTGCATGGCCGGCAGTTTAGAAGAAATGCACGGACTTAAACCGTCAGGACCAAACACGAATGCCGGTTTCTGACTCGTGGTCCAACCACGCCGCGCGCAGCGTCACGCAACCTCGGGCGCGATTCGCTTTGTTCGAGCGGGCCACACGTAGCCGGGAGCGCCGACCTTGCAATGGGGACGCGGTTGCTCATGTCTCATGCGCCGGGCCTTATCGAGGCGCGCAGGGCATCTCCTTGGCAATGCCTCACCCCACAACCCAAGGAGACACCATGTCTGCAGTAGCTAGTCTGACCAGCCCCATCGAACGTGCGATTCTGATCCTGCAACGCACGCAAGACGGCGATCACCTTGCACTGAAGCATCTGTACCTGCTTCAGTGCATCATCAATGCCGATCCGTTCACTCTCACCTCCGCCAACGAAGCCGCATTCGACGACCTGTTCCAACAAGTCAGCGATGGCAGCTACGTTTACCAGAAGCAGTGGATGTACGGCATCGAGAATCTGACCCGCAACCATCAAGGCTACATCCTCTGGCGCGGCAAGGTAATCGAGCACTACTCGTTCAACGACACGGATCGCGAACGAGCCGCCGCCGAGGAACTTGCTGCACGCTGTCGCTTCCTCGAACAGCAGGGCATTCCGGTCAGTTCTCGCACCACGACCGATCCGGTGTACTCCACCGCGCCCGCCAACGGCCCTTACCTCCCGCTGCTCTACCAGCTCTACACCATCGCTCGCGAGAACGACAAAGCTGTTGGCGCCATCTTCAATCTCACAACCGGGCAAGCCCGTGCCATGCATTTTGCCGATGGCCAGCTTGTATGTGCCGATTTCGAAGATGCATTCGAGGCGTACCACGGCTGCGGATTTATTCGCCAGAACGCCACCTGCAGCGGCGCCTTCGATACCTACGCCGAAGTCGCTGCCCTGCTCACATCGGGCGGCTTCACCCCGGAGGGCGTCCTGCCGTTCCTCGTCTGACCCGATTCACTCAACATTCTCGGGAGAATATCCATGCACCACATGGCCACCAGCCTCGTGCGGCAGGGCATCGACCAAGCCGGCGCAATCCACGGCGATGGTTACGAAATAGTGGCGTCCATTCCCGGCCGATGTTTTTCGTATCGCTTGTTCGGGGAAAAGATGCTGGCCAATGCGCGCGTCGTCCGGAAGTATCTCTACATGCCCGGCCCGTTCGATGCTGCCGCTGGTCTCAACAGCAAGATCGAGGAAATCTACAGCGTCTGGGTCGGCTGGGAGGAATACAACCCGCAGTTCGAGGCTCTGTATGACGCCCTGCCACCAAGCATTACGCTGCCGGCTGCCGCATACCGTTGGTCCGATAACGCTTTCGATGGCCCCCCCCATTGGTATGCCGAATTCGGGTCTGCTGAAGATGCCGAGGCTTTCGCCTTGACCTTGCTCGCAGCCACTGACGACGAACCGGCATTGCAACGCAGCAGCACGTTCCTGCAATAGCTGCCCACGATGCGACCTGCCGTCAATCTTCCAACCCAAGTCCGCAAGCCGTCCGAAGTTGCCGCACGCGCCAACATCGATACCGGGTTCAAGTTTCTCGAACTCGCGCAACCGGTGCTGATACTGGCAATGATTGACGCACTGAAAACCGTCTCGGTGCCTGTCGATCAGCAGCCGGCCACTACCCACCTCGGCACTCTCGCGCACGCCGCAACTGGCAAGCGCGCGATTTCCGACGAAGGCATGGCTTTCGCTGAAGCCTGCGATCCCATTTCGATCCTCAACCTCTGCCAATTGTTCGGCACGACAACCTGACCCCCCTTCAAGGAGCATCTACATGTATACCAAAGCCCAACTGCAGCCTCTGCTGGACGCAATCGAACGCGTTCTGAACAACGAAGACAATGCAGGCTGCAGCGACGATCTCACCGTCATCTCACTCTCTGCCTGCAACGATCTGCGCACCGCCGTCGATGCGCTGCCGAAAGTGCAAATTCTGCACCTCGGCATGCACGATCACCGCCACGGCGTCTCGACGCAGATGTTTCTGGTTCCCGAGGGCTTTCTCTTCAACGATGATCGCTTCAAGGAACTGCTCGTCGAAGACTTCGAACCGGACCTCGACGAATCACTGCGTGTCCTGCCGATTGCCGACAACGAAGTGTGGGTCATCCGACTCCACGACCCGAAGGCTTGTATCCGGGTCGAGTTCGACCTGGCCTTCTTCGGCGGCGACTACGATGCGGTGGGTGACTTCGCGTACGTTCCGTTGCGCGCGGTAGATGAGCACGGATCGGTTGTTGATGCCTTCAAAGCGCTCACCGGCCACAATCCGCAGCACATCATCCACTTCTCTGAGGACGAGCTATACACGGCCGACGGCGAAGAGTACGTGCCCGATCCCGTGCCGGCACAAGGAGCCGCGAGCGACCCCGTCGCCACAGCGGACTACATCGGCGCAGTTGTCAGTCAAGTCCGCCTGCCTAACGGTTCGGTTGTGCCCATCGACGCCGAGGACAAGATCGAGACCAGCATTAACGTCACGGTCTACGATCTGGAGAAGAAGGGCGAGACGGAATTGGACGAGTTCTTGAGCGAACAAGCGACCGGCCGCCACAACCTGCTTTCGCTCATCGAGCACTTTGTCGAAAGTCGCGATGCCACCGGCGGCTTGACAGTCACGGTCACCGGCATCATCGACCGCGACATCGCCACGGACGAAGGTCATTCGTTTGCGGTGAACTGCCAGAAGTGCGATAGTCCGCTGCAAGTTGACGGGTTTTGCCCCGATGCTACCTGTCCGTACAGCAACTGGCCCCAGAACGTGCAACTCGACGATCTGAACTCGATGACAAAACTGAGCGTCGAAGGCAAATACGGCATCAAGAAGCACACGCGCTAGACCGATCCGGTCTTTTTCCATCAATCCCCTCAAGCCCACCGACTTCGTCTTTGGGCTTTTTTCATTTGCATGCAATTTCGCTCGCGTGACACAGATCAATTCACGCTGACGTTGGTTCCGAGAAATGGCCCGCTCGTCATGTGCCACCGTACCGAACCGGTTTGAGCATCGGAAACAATGCTCTTGGAGTAGTCATAACAAGAAATTTGGACGGACGATTTTATGTTTACAGTAAGCGCCGGGCGTTGCCGCCGCTTCGCCGCCGGGTCTGGCCGCGTTAAGGGCCGCCAATATGGCATCGCCCAGATCGGGGGCTTGGTGGCCATCTGCATTTTCACCACCGGCGTGCCGGGTATTGCTGCGCTGCAACTCAAGCTGCTCCAGCAAAGCACCAACGCCCAAACGCGAATGCAGGCGAGTTATCTGGCTGAGGAGCTGGTAAGCCTTGCCGCAGCCGACCGAGCGAACGCGTCCTGGTACGCGATCACTGCCGGTACCCCCGCGACCTGTACCGCCACGGTTGCGAAGAGTGGCGTGAGTGACTGGCTGGCCCGTGCGCAGGCAGCACTGCCGCAGGCTTCGTCCAATGCGCCCACCACGACCTACCGGACCGACGGCACGTTCCGCGTCACGCTTTATTGGCAACGCCCGCACGAAGCCATGCTGCATAACCTGCGCTCGGTTGCCAATCTCTACCCATAGCCAATACGAAACCGTTCAATCATTACAACCAGAAAATGCACTTCCTTCGGCTTCACCCTGATCGAAATGGTGGTCGTCCTCGGTTTGATTGCCGTGCTGGCCAAGGTCGCCCTGCCAAGCTATTCGGACTATGTGCGGCGTGGCCGTTTGGTCAGTGCCTTTGACGGGCTCGGCAGTTACCGCCTGCAGTTGGAACAGTTCTATCAGGACGGAGGCAATTACAGCGTAACCAATTGCGGCGTGACGGCTCCCGCCGCCACCGCATACTTTCAACTGTCCTGCACGCTCACTTCCAGTGGTCAGGGGTTTACTGCAAGCGCGACCGGTCTGAACACGATGGTCGGTTACGTCTACAGCGTGGACGCATCCAACAACTTCACCACGTCAAAGTATGCCGGGGTCGCAATCAGCCCGGCCGCCACCTGCTGGTGGCAACGCGCAGGCGACTGTTGACCCAGTTGCAATCGTTCACCGAACCCCACCATCTGCCTCAATTCAACTATGAAACCAATAATCAAGCGGTCCGCTGGCTTCACCGGCCCTCTCGATAACCGTGGACTGGTGGCCGTTCATTCGGTATTCCTTACGCGTCGTTGCTCCGGGCGCTTGTTCTGGCGGGGTGGAATCGGGAAAACCCTCGCTGGGGTTCGTTACTGGGCGATCTGCGCTCATAGATGCTATCTCCGTGGGTAATGTGAAATTTCAACGTTGCCCTCGCAATGCCCTGCGGCCCAATTTAAGGGGTCCCGCGCGCCCGTCATCCAGCTTTGCCGAGCATCGCCCTCGGGACGATGGCGTTATGCAAGCGGCACGCGCCAGCTCGCTTGTTCGTTGCCGTGAGAGACCAAACGACCGATTCCGGACCCATGTACACAAAAATCCACCGCCCGATAGCGTTCGGTACAGTGAGATTGTGATAAATAGTCAAAGGTCGGATGTAGCGTTCGTCATGCGCTCACGGTCGCCAAAGGGGCCTCCCGCAACGCATTGCTTGCCATCCTTCCCAAAGAGACCCGCCCGCACCGTCCAACATTCATAGTCACTTCAATTCTTTCCGATGAAAACCCCTAAGCGAGCCCTCGGTTTTACCCTCATCGAATTGCTGATCGCGGTCGTCATCTTGGCCATCGTCAGCAAGTTAGCATACGGCGCCTTTTCCGACATCATCCGCCGCAGCAAGATGACCACGGCATTCGCCATTGCGGCAAGCTACGCCGACCTGATGGAACGGTACTACACGACCAACAACAAGTACGGGAGTCGCGCCTGTGGTGGCACCCTCCCTGCGTCCGTTGAGGACTTCAGCTTCAGTTGTGTCCTCGGCACGGGCGGCCAAACCTTCGTTGCTACAGCGACAGGTAGTGGGCCGGTGGACGGCTACGTCTACACCATCGACCAGATGGGCGCAAAGAAGACAACGAAATTCAACGGTGTGGCGCTATCAGACCCGGTGCCTACGTGTTGGTGGCAAGAGCAAGGCCAGTGCTGATTGGCAACCGCAGACGGTGCATCAGCGTCATCCTCCATACCCAGCCCATCTACCTATGAACATTTCGCGTCGCAAAAACGGATTCTCACTCGTCAGCCTGATGATTACCATTGTCATCATCGGCATCGTGGCCAAGCTCGGCTACTCGACCTTCACCGAACAAGTGCGTCGAGGCAAGATCGTCAATGGATTGAGCGCGTTGGTTAGCTACACGACCCGGCTGGAGGGTTACTACCTACGCTCAACGAGTTATGGAGGCACCGCCTGCAGCGCGGTTCTTCCCGCCGCCACTGACGGCTTCACCTTCGACTGTGTCGTCTCTGGGAATGGTCACGCTTTCACGGCCACCGCAACTGGAACAGGCAGCGTGGACGGTTTCGTGTACACCCTTGATCAGGTTGGCATCAAACGAACCTTCAAATTCATGGGCGTTGTGCTGCCCGACCCGGTCCCCACGTGCTGGTGGATCAAACAAGGCGCTTGCTGAAACAATATCGAGCACAGGCCCGCTTTGTCTGCCATCGAAGTTCCCGCATCAAGAGCGCCGATCCGCAATCCCGGCATCACGATGGTTGAACAGGTGGTTGCGGTGGTGTTCCTGATCATCAGCGTGAAGATGGTGTTCTTTGCGCACGCCAAACAGGTTCGGCAGGACGAGATCGAAGGCGCCCTGACGGAGCTTTCAGCCTACGCGATACGAATGGAAGTCGCGCACAAGCGGTCTTCGAGTTACGGGACGGAGCAGTGCGGTTCGCATTTGCCAGCTCGCAGGAAGACGTTTTCTTTCACCTGCGCGGTCACTCGACAGGGCACTGCCTTTACAGCCTACGCCAACGGTGTTGACGCCTTAAACGGATACGTTTCCACGGTGGACCAGAGCGGCCGGCGCAACACCCCGCGCTTCAGGGGCATTCCGCCGCCAGCACCGGCCCCGGACTGCTGGCTCGAACGACTCGACTCCTGCTATCGGACCAACAAACTCATGTGAGTTTGCCCTTGCCTACTTGGCTTGGGCCGGCGCATTGCCCCGATTATTGCCCTGATTGTTGCCCTGATCGCGCTGCTCGGACTGCATGACCTTCCCCATTGCCGCTGAGACGGCCTTGTGGAACACCCACGGTTCGGCGATCCCCTCGACCGGGGCCACCTCATTGCCAACCCCGCTGGCCTCCACCGTGCCGTAGTCCATGATCCGACCAGAGAAGGTCTGCCGAACGTTCACACCCTCGATACGATTGAGGTAGAGTTCATTCACGTTACGGCGGAAGAAACCGATGCTGAAGATGACTCGACGGTTGGTCAGCACGATTCGGGTACCCTCGTACAGGATATAGAGTCGCAGTGCGAAGATCGCACACAGGCCGAGCAAGATTTCGGCAAAGACGAACGAGTGGTCAATGACCTCGTTGGCAAAGATCAGGTACAAGCCAAAGAACAGCGACACCGGAATCACCACCAGTGACGGTTGATACAGCCACAGGCTGAGGCGTGCCTCGCGAACCAGTTGCTCGTCGGGTCCAAGGTTAATCTTCGGGCCAATCATTTTCCCTCCTGAGGTTGCGGATTCATTACTGGATACAGCCGTGGTTTTCCATCAGGAAGCGGGCCTTCATCACGTATGCTCGCTTCTTGTCGCCGGGCAGCAGATTCGAAAAGCGACCGCGCGACTCGTTGCGTTCAGTGTCGGTGACGAACTTCACCATCTGCTGATAGCTTGGCGTCAAGATGATTTTCCGTTGCACGTCAACGGTGGGCTCGACTTTGCAGCTCGTTCGGTAGTCCTTCATGATGTACCCGAGTGCAATTCGGCAGTGGTAGCAGCCGGGGAGCACGGTCAGATAATCGTCAGTGTTGATCTTCTCGGCGTTGGCCTGCTCGACCGCAGCGCGCTTCGCTTCTTCGGATTTCCCTTCCCCGGTCACGGCATGGCTCAAAGACATCCCGAAGGTCATGGCGAGCGCGAAGACCACGAACCATGCGGTCGAGCGCGTGGTGATGCCGGGGTGGGCGCTACGGTGTTTGCCCATACTCATTGCATTCCTCCTGCCATCAATCGACGAGTCGTGTTCAGGCTCATACGTTCGTAGAGCAACGTCATCAGCACTCGCGCATCATTGGGCCAGCGCGACCAGTCGGCATCGGTCGGCGCGAACGTGCTCCACTCGGGCTCGCAGCGCAATTTGGCGAGCGCCAAGCCCAGATGGTCGCCGAGACCCGCCTTCACCACGAAATCGCTCGGGGCAAAGTTGCCGGCCATGACGTAGCAGTGAATCAATGGCACACCCAAGAAGTCCGCCAGCGCCACCATCCTTTCGCGGCGCATGGCAGCAAATTGCCGCACATCCTTGCACAAGGAGAGCAAGTGCACATAGCTGAATCCTAGCGTTGCCGCCGCCTTTTTCTTGGTTATACCCAGCTTCGCAATCCGCGCCAGCAACGCCCGAGCCAACGGTGACGGACTGCGTTTTTTCGGGTTGGTCACGGCTCATTTGGTATCAATCGCACTACTCATTATTGCATGAATGCTCTGGCCGGTTGTGTTACGCAAACGAATTGCTGTTCGTTTAAGTACGACGAATGTAGGTAGTATTGGGGCGGGGAAGTGGGCCAATGGGCCAATGTCATCTTCGGCGTGCTGCGTCGAGGCTTTTTATCGGAGAGCACCAATGCTTACCATGGAAGCGCGCAAGCGCCGAGCGTCGTACGAGTACAGCAACCAGATGGTCAACGTCGGCTGGATCGCCGGCTGGCTCGAACGCACGTCCGACCGCCAGCGCATCATCGTCCACCAAGGATCGAAGGAAGAATTCGGCATTCCCATCGAGATCAAGACCGGGGAGTCGATGCGACCCGGCTACAAGGACGGATCGCCGATCAAGGTCACCTGCCGCATCGCGGGACAGTTCAACCGTGACCGTGGCGAGCGCATCGCCGTGTTGCGGGCGCTCGACATCGACAACCCGACCGTGCTCGATATGCAGCCGTATGAGCGCCGCACCAGCAGCAGCAAGCAAAACGGTGCGAATGGCGCGGGCGAGGGCGGCGCCGAAGGCACCCGGATCATGGTGCCGGTGGCTGCCGACGGCAGCCGGATCGCCGTACCCAAGAAACACCGGGTACTGCTGCCGGACGGCATCAAAGCCAAACTCTCCGGCTCAGCCAACTTCTTCCGCGTTGCCGGTTACGTCGGCGGGGTGGCGGTGGAACCGGGCAAGCTGCGCGAAGATGGACGGCCGGGTGAACCCTGTCTCGTCATCATGCTGCAGCAGGACGAGAACCCGGATCATGCAATCCCGATCCGCTGCTATAACCGGCTCGCGGAAGCGATTGCCGACAAACTGCCCATCGGCATCCCGATCATCATCAATGACGGCGAGATCAAGATCAAGGTCGTGCCGACGGGCGAACCGGCCGGCGCCGATGGCATCGCGCCGTATTTCCAGTATCCGTACATCAAGGCCCGCGTGCCGAAGATTGCCAGTCAGGACCACATCCTGAGTCAGCCGGCGTGGGCCGAATCGCTGCTCAAGACGCATCTGGCGGCGAAGGCGCGACGCGTGGTCCGCGTCAAGACCGACCATGCCGGTGCCGGCGTCGGGGCCGGCACCGGCCGGGCGGCAGCACCGGAGGAACCGGCGCCCGCGATAGTGCCCTCGGATGTGCCGGCAGGAAAGGTCACCAAACCAAGCCTGAGCGCGATAGCGCCGGAGTGACCAACCGGTCAACGACGCGGGGCCGGGGCGCGACCTCGGCCCCGCGTCGTTTCGGCCTTCCAAACACGCGCTAAGCCGTTTCCCTCATGCAGAATCCACTCCTCAGTTCCGGCCTGATTGTTTTCCTCTTTTGGTGGGGGCTGCTAGCCTATTTCGGGGCAGCTGACGACTATTCCTTCGACGAGCTGGCTTACAACGCAATCATGGTTGCTGTCGGGGCGAGCATTGGAATGTTCGTCACGTGGGCCCACATGTGGCTGAATCGGATTGCCGTCAAGCAGCGGATGGAGCCGAAGAGCAAGCGAGGCTTGGTCATCAACATGGGTTTGCTGCCGGCGCTGATGCCAGAGCCGAAACGCGGGACGCATCTTCCGAACTTGCACAAGCTCAAGTTTCCACCGGGTACCGATCTTGACTTTCTGGATCGGTGGCGCGAGCGTTACCGCACCAGTCATCCCGCCCACGTGGCGCTGCTCAATGCAATCCTGAAGGTGCTGATGGCCGATCCCACGATTCCCGGCTCGCACTTGAAGGGCGGCCACGGCGGCCGTACGTTATTGGAGCACGCGCTACTGGCGGCCAACCAGATGGAGATTCAAGCCGCCGGGTGGCAATGGGATGGCAACCGGGGTAAGAGCACCAAGACGTTGCTGATCCCCATGCGCAATCCGCAATACAGATTCCAGCCTGACGACCCTTTGGTGATGATTATCGGCCTCGCGCACGACATCGGGAAGCTGGAGAGTTACATCTTTGACAGCGCCTGCCGGGTTGTCGGCAGCAAACACGAACACGACATTGTCGGCGCCCATATGCTCGGCCGCCTGCCTGAATTGTGGGCCCTGCCTGACATCGACCGCGAGGTCCTGCTGCTATCGGTGGGGCACTATCACCACGTGCGTGACATGCCCATGGACGAGGACAACAAGCCGCGTGACGACCGGCTGATGTGCGTCACGGAACTGCTCATCCACGTCGATTCCGTGACCTCGAAGCTCGAAGAAGGGAAGAGCAGGGAGGACGCTGAACGGGCAGCGGCCGAAGTCCCCAGCGAGGGCAAACAGGATACGTTGATGACCGCCTTCGCCGACATCGTGGCGGAGGGGGATCGCATCAACGGCAACGACAAGGACTACCGTGTCGGCCAAAAACTGACCCTCGATGGACGGCCCTACCTGTTCTTCCACGAGGCTTCGCTCATGAAGGAAATTGCTGAACGGACCGGGTTTGACGCCATGGCGATGATGGGCCACGGGCAATTCCGGCTCAGTCGCGATCTGTTGCTGGCGCTGGACGAAAAGGATGTGCTCTACAAGACCCACGCCGGGAAAGAGTACGGTGCGCTGAGCGCCCAGTGGAAAGTGGAGTTCCGCAAGAAGAACGGCGAATTCTTGGCCGAGTGGGCTTCGACGATCATCGTGCGCATCACCGACACCTTCCTTCCCGCCATGCTCAACATGGACGATGCGGACGTAATACCGCTGATCAAACGGCCGCTCTTCGGTGAGCAGCGCGCGAAGCGCGGGAATACCGGCGCCGCCCTTGACTCCTTTGCCGAGATGGACCCGGCCGATGTGCAAGCGGCGGCAACTCTCCAGCCCGGTACTCCCAAGAAGCCGAAGCTGTCGCTCGTTCTAGGCGGGACTGGCGCCGAGGCGGCGGCGGACGCAGCGGCAGTGCCGTCGGCGGCAGACGCGCCAGCGGATCAAGCGCCCGACCCTTTTGCGGACGAATCCGCACGCGACACCGGGGACACGGCGACCCCAAAGCCCACAGCAGCGCCTGCTCTGTCAGACCTTGAGCGCGCGGAGAGCTATCGCGCCATGACCATCGAAATGGCTACTGTAATTGCCAAACGGATTGACGCCGGGCGGCAGCAGAAGATTGCCAAGCATCCCACGGAGGAAGGCATCACGGTGGTTCGAGCCAGCAATGCGACCCCGGCGAATCCGGACTTTAGCTGGGAAACCGCCTTGCCCGCCATTGCGGCCGGTTTTGTGCCGGGCCTGCGCTATGTGGAGGAGAGCGTGGACGGGGCGACCGTCGTATTCCTGCTCTTCAACGTCAAGGTCCTGCTGGCTGGTGACGGCACTGGCACCGAACGGGCGCTGGCAAAGACCGGCGAAATGCCGGAGCTGGACCGCCACGCCGGCGACGACCACGACTCGCCGGACGATCCTTTCTAGCCCGTGCCGGCGCCAACGGCGCCAAAGCACCCGAACCGTCTTACGTTCACTCTCAGGGCATTACCAGAACAAGGCCAATCGAGCATCCTGCTCGATTCCTTTTTCTGGAGATTTTCCATGACTACTGCAGCAGCAACTGAAAAACTGACGGTCAAGGTCGGACTCTCGACCCTCGACCGAAAAATGACCCGTGCGCAAGCACAACGGTACGGTGAACGCAACATGCCCCGCGATCTGAAGCGCGCGGGATTCAAGACCGTCGTCTGCCGCACCGATCCCGAAATCCACGGCGGCGTCTGGTTGCGCATCAACTACGGAACCTGCCCGTTCCCGGCCCTGAAGTCGGCGTCGCAATCGTGAGCCCTCCAACTCAGGCGCCTGCAACCGGCGACGTAAAGGGCTATGTCGTATACGTGGATCAACGGTGTCAACGAACCGGTCCAAGCCACGCGGTATCGGCTCACCAGAACCACGGTCGGGATCACGACGCAAAACCGGTGTTGCTCTGCGGTGCCGACTCGTCCAGCCTCAACTGGACTCTGCACCTGTCGCCGCCCACCGTGTTGTGCCAACGCTGCGCACGACGCTCCTCTCCCTTACGTTCCCTCGCAACCTCTCTTCTCAGGACAATAACCTCATGAAACACGCACTCGCGGCAATACAGGCGGTCAGCGAAACGCACGGCATGGCTTGGAACGACAATTCCATGCTCGCGCTCGCTACCGAATTCATCAGTGAACAGAAGCAGGGCGACGCTTTTTTCGCCTTCTGCCTCAAAGCGGCAGCAGATCAGGGTGCCGACAGCAACAGCGCCGGCGCTCCCGAGCCGGACGATGACGGCCCCGGTTTCTTCGGTGTCGATGTCTGTCGCTGCGGTTTCGGGCACAAGACGTTGCGCATCAAGGCAGATTCCGCCGCAGAAGCGCAGCAGAATGCGCTCGACGAGGCCGGCAATCACCAATACTCGGAGAAGTCTTCCGAATACAGTGTGGCCGGCGTCACCCGACTCAACGAGGACAACATCTGCCGGACCTGTGGTGTGGATGAAAGTCACTGCGGCGATGGTTACGACGGCGAATGTGCCAACTGCGCCGACAAGACCGAAGCCGCACGTCTCCGCCGCGCAAAGTAGGAACGCCTCATGCAGCAAGAGTCCACCTCCAGCATGAGCGCCGCGTATACCGCATTGCAACGCGGCGACATCATCAGCGTGGCGCTCAACGACAACGCGTACGTGTACCAAGGTGTCGTGACTTCCGCTACCAAGCGAGGCACCTACGTGGCGACCAGAGGTTGCGGTAGCTACTACAAACCGTCCTCCGTCGGCGTGCAACTTACGCTCATCGAACGCCGTGGCCTGCAATCGCGCAATTATTGCTTGAAACTGGCGCAACACTACCCCTAAAGGAACCCTGATGTCCGTCTACGAATACCGCAGGAATGGGCCTCACTATGCGCTCACCGACAACGGCGAATTCATTGGGCCGCCTTTGACCGAAATCGCCATCGCCTTCTCTCGCAGCGACGGCACGCTGCACAAGCACGGCGGCGTCACCATGGTCGAAAACTGGGCCACCGAAGCACGGCAAAAGCTGCGCAGCGGCGATCTTTCCGACTGGGCCGATGACCTCATCGTCCTCTCCGGGCCGCTCGACATCGACGAAATCAACAAGTGCATTTCCACCACCGGCTACTGTAAGCGGTACTACGAACGCGTGTTGGCCACCCCAACTGCTCCGCAACCCTCCAAGGTCCCCTCATGAAGAAAATTCTACATTTCACCGTAACCGTCGCAGTCGATGATAATGGGCAATGCCTTCCGCGCGACATCGGCGAAGGTATCCAGCATGGTATCGATCACGTCATGGGCGCCGGTTGTCTCACGCGCACCGACGACACTTCGACCATCGTGCGGCAGATCGTCACCTGCTATTCGCACTCCGAAGATGAGCACGGCAATCTGAGCCCGGAAATTCACCGGACGCTGTTCTGCCCAACCTCGCACCTGATGGCCTCCACCAACGAGCAAATGCTGATCGATGCGTCCATCGGCATCATCTACAACAACGTCGAATTCGGGTATCTCATCCGGGTTCCCGAGACCGACGAAGGCGGCGGAGTTGACGAAGATGACCAGACTACGTTGTCGCCGGACATCGCGGCCATTATCCTCGCAGCGCGCTCTCACTGCTGCAAGTACGTTCGGCTCGATCAGGACGCCACACCGCTCCAAGGTCTTCCGACCTACGAATGGTAGGACGCTTCTTCCCCGAAACTTAGATCAAGGACTCTCTCGATATGATGCTGACCTTGTACGATCTGGTCATCGGGATGCATGCGACGCTGATTACCGCAAGTGGTGAAGGCGTCCTGTGTTTCGAATGTGATCTGGGGATCATGGATGCGAACGACGACAGCGAGTTTGCCGACTACCGGTTTCCCGAGGGCTTCCTCGAAACTGACGGTCAGCAATTCGCCGAATCCTCAGCATTCGACCGCGACATACGGGAAAAACTGATGACCAGCAAAGAACCGCTGTGGTGCGAAGTGGCTGGTGTCGATGAAGCGAAGGCGATCATCCGCGCGGCCTTCAACGCTCGCTCCGGTACCTTCGTCGATTGCGACAGCATGGATCATACGCATGCCATGCTCGCGCTCGGCTTTTGCGAAAGCATCGGCGGCAACCCGCTGAATATCGGCCGCGCCATATCGATGTTCAAGCAGGACCCCGTGCCACTACCCGATAACGACGACCAACTGGTTGTCGCACTTCCTCCAGAAACCGCCGTAGCGCGCTCCTTCGACCAGTGGTAACGGTCGAATCTTTCCCTTCCCTCAAGCCCATCGACTTCGTCTTTGGGCCTTTGTTTTCCATGCTCCGCGCCTCGCGGCTGTTCGGTTGCGTGAGATACAATACGTATTGTATCTCACGCAATGCCAGCGCAATCATGATCTACTTCACGGCCGAAGCCTTGTGGCGCACAAAGAGTAAGGCGCCGGTAACGCATCCTGCCAGCGGCATTGTCGCAGCCTTCGACTTTGATGGCGCCATGACCACGCGCGATACGCTCCGCATGTTCTTGGTCTACGCCTTCGGCCGCCGGCGCGTAGCGCGCGAGCTGGCGCGCATGGCGCCGGAGTTGGCCCAATACCTGATTGGGGCACGTTCACGCCATCAGATCAAGGCGCAATTGGTGCGGACCCTCTTCGCCGATCGCGTGCAGTGGCATCGGGAGCAGGGGCACCGGACCGTCATGGTCAGCGCCTCGCTTTACGTATATCTGCCCCGACTGGCGATCCGGCTCGGGTTCGACAATCTCCTCTGCACCCGCCTGTCGCATTCAAAGGGCGTCTACGACGGCGAGATCGTTGGTCAGAACTGTCGCGACGAGGAGAAGGTGCGGCAACCCTCCGAACTCATCGGCGGCTGCTACGCCCATCGCATCTATGCGTATGGCGATTCCGCCGGCGACCGGGAGCTGCTGGCCACGGCCGATCACTCATTTTACAAACCGTTCCGAGGCCGCGCATTGGCCCCTGACGCACTATAGGAATGGCATATGGAAACCGATCTGGAATATGTGGGATTCTGGGCACGCTCGGGGACCTTCCTCATCGACTTGTTCCCGTAAAGGCGACACTTCAGCCGTGTATTCCGCACGCTTGGCGGTCCGTCCTGCATAGGATAGCGGGCGCGGGGGTAGAATTTGTGCATACCCCACGGGACTCGTTTATGAGCCACGCCACGCATCGCTTCCACCGTACCCTGATTGCAGGTCTTGTCGCCGGCGCCTTGCTGGCGACGGCCGGCGCCGCCTTCGCTGGCAGCGTTGGTCCACTGCCGGATGAGCAGTTGGCCGCGCTGGAGAACGCAAAGGTGTATCAGGGCACGCCGCTGCCGTGGAACAAGCTCGCCTCAAGATTCCCGCACTACGCCTACTTTCAGGTCTTCCAGCAGCAATACAGTTCAGCCAAGGAGACGGCCAAGATCGCGGCCAAGCTCGACGCCGCGACGCCGGCGGACCGCCCTGTCCAGTTGGCATCACTGAGCAACGTGCCGGGCACGCTCAACGGCTACGACAAAAGCGCTGACGCTGCTTCCGGCCTGTCCGTTGCGCTGTCTCCGCTCAAAGGCTCGATGGTGGCCGGGACGGCCGCGAACTCCGCCAGCAACG
>PLYG01000255.1 GCA_003153335.1 Betaproteobacteria bacterium
ACTTCCAGCAGCGGCGCGAGATCGCTCCAGCCGTAGGCATCGAGCACCGCGCGGTCGAGTTCGTCGTGCAGCGACTTGAGCACCGCGACCAGCCCATGCTCGTGGATCACTTTTTCTTTCACGTTGAGCGGTTCGCTGGTTCTCAGTTTTTCGAACACGTTGTACATGCCGGTCAACGTGAGATCGGTGTGTTGTGCCTGCTGACGCTTGCGGTGAGCGTCGAGTTGTTCGGCGAGGTCGCGGATGCGGGTTTTCCGATCGAGAGTAGCTGTCGGGAAGGGAAACGTTACGAAACACCGAGTGTTGTTATAGACGGGATCGTTCCCGACTCCCATACGACCGCCCGCCGCAAGTGCCCATGTTATATGCGTGCTACTGGACAGTACGCCCAATATGTACGCGTCGTCGCTGCATACCGCATAAAGCTTGTGGTCCGGACAAAATGGGAGATCCACAAACGTAACGACGCGGTGCTTTGCTGTCTCCGGCGTAAGGATCATCCGCTGCAAACTGCCGCTGGCTGTGCGCAGCTTGCCACGCGGTTCGCCGAATACCCACCATTTCTCGCGATAGCTCGCACGGTTGTTATGATCCCGCTCGGGTTTAACGCGATCAAAGAGCCATTGATAGAGAGCCGGATGGCGATGACGTGCTTCTTCGGCAGACATGCCGAAGAGATCGATGATGAAGCAAGGTTCGCCGTCTTGCATCAAGTCGCGGGCATTGAAATGTAACTTGATTTCGCCGGGCAGACTTTCGAGATCGTAGCCGAGCGCCGTAACGTCACGCGGCCGAAGGCGGAAACCTTTGCCAACAAGATTCATACCCTGAAAACACACGCCTTCATTCGCGCGTAGGCGCGCAGCCTTGGAAACGCCGGGGCCAACCGTGAGATTCGCGTGAATCTCGCCGAAACGTTCTAAAAGCGTAACCTCCTGTTCGCCATCCACGATCGTGCGTTCTGCAATTACCTGCGCCAGGCGCCCGATCGTCTCGCCGTGCACGCCCACCGTCATTGCGATGCGCACAGCAGCACCGTCCGTCGAATCGACCCACGGGTGATCGGGAATCGCGTACGACAGGACCAACGGCGGCTTGGCTGCCATGTGATATTCAACGACTTTGCGGCTAAACGCTTGGCTAAGGCTATTCGTGGTGATCAGGCCAAAGCGCTGTGCTTTGTCATGACGCACCTGCTCGGCAGCATGGCTCCACCAGTACATCACGAAATCGGACGTCTCGGGTACGTCGGTCCACGCGCCTCGTAAAGCTTCAACATAGCCATCGCCCAACGCCTCGCGCATCCGTTTGTTGCCGATGAACGGCGGATTCCCCAAGATGAAATCCGCCTGCGGCCACTCGGCCTTACGCGGGTTGACGTACTTCTCAACCACGATACGCGCCGCTTCGTCCGGCACATCCTCTCCCGTAACAGGGTGCTTCTTGGTCGTTTTGCCGTTCCAACGCGTGACTGGCACGCCGCGCTCGTCGGTCACGTATTCCATGCGGTCGTACGCCAACACCGCGTCACGGCATTCGATGTTGTGAAAGTCTTTCAGCACCGGCTGCGGCGGCATGATCTGGCCGCGCGTGCGGAAGTGCCACTGCAGGTAGCCGATCCACAGCACCATCTCGGCGATCTCGGCGGCACGCGGATTCAGCTCGATGCCGAGCAACTGATGCGGATCGACCGATACACCCTGCAGATCAAGGCGCCCTCGCGTGTCGCCGAGTTCGTCAAGTTGGTTGAGCACTTCGCCTTCGAGGCGCTTCAGGTGTTCGAGCGTCACGTACAGAAAGTTGCCCGAGCCGCACGCCGGATCGAGCACGCGCACCTCGCACAGGTCCTTGAGAAAGTTCCGCACCTGTTGCTGCGCCTCGTTCAGCTTGCCCTCGCCGGCCAGCACGAGTGCTGCGGCTTGGGCGATCTTCCAGTCCTCGCGCAGCGGTTCGACAATGGTCGGCAGCACCAGCCGTTCGACGTATGCCCGCGGCGTGTAGTGCGCGCCGAGCGCGTGGCGCTCGGTGGGGTCGAGCGCGCGCTCGAGCAGCGTGCCGAAAATGGCCGGCTCGACCTCGCGCCAGTCGGCGCGTGCCGCCGCCAGCAGCAGCTCGATCTGATCGCGGTTGAGCGGCAACACCTGCGGGTTCTTGAACAGCTTGCCGTTGAACTTCAAGAGATCGGCGCGAACGGCAGCGGAGAATTCGCCGCGATCCATCGCGCGCCAGAGTTCGCCCACCAGCGGTATGAACTGCTCGGGCTTGTCTTTCAGGCTTTCGAGCAGATCGACGAACGCGCGTTTGGGCAGCAGGCCGACGTCCTCGGCAAACATCGAAAACAAACAGCGGCTCAGAAAGCCGGCGACGATTTCGGGCGCGTGTCCGGCTGCTTCGAGCACCCGGGCCACTTTGGCCAGCCGTTCGGCCACCTCGCGCGTGACCTTGGCGGATAGTCGCGTCGGGTCCAGCGACAGCGGATCAAGCCACACCGCGCGCAGTCGCTGGCGGGTGGCGTCATCGCGCAGGTCGGCAAGCTGAATGCGATGCGAGCGCGGGTCGGGAAACGGGGTGTAGGTCGCGCCGGAGCGTGTGAATTCGGCGTAGAGCTCGATCACGTTGCCGACATCGACCACCAGCAGGAACGGCGGGCGGCCTTCCGGGGCCGGCAGCGCGCGGGCATATTGCTCGGCCTGGCTACGGGCGCGCAGCAGCGCATCGTCGAAACCCTTGCCTCCAGCCTGTTTAACCTTCTTCGCCTCCAGCACAAACGTCGCGCGCCGGTAGCAGTCGATGAAACCGGGCGATTCGGTACCGTCACCATGCCGGAAAGTAATACGGCGCTCGAACACGTAGGCATTGTCGCGCGTGTCCTCGCGTGCGGGGTCGGGCGTGGGCAGTTCGAGCAGGGTGCATAACTCATGGACGAAAAGCTGATAGTTCGCACGCTCCGAGCCGCTGGCTGATTGCCAGCGCGTAATGAACTTTTCTACGGCATTTTCGGATTGAATCGGCATGATCTTTATTATTGGGGCTATCGCACTTCAATGCGAGCAGATCAGCTAGTGTAGCTTTTCCGCAATGGGATTTGTCAGCCTAGCCGGTACTGGAGATCGAATTCGGTCGGCTCATTGCAGGTCGCGAGCAATTTTTCCCTGTGCTGGATACACTTATGCGTTTGGGTAGACGTTGTCCTGAGCAGGCGTGGCTATGTCAGAAGAATCTTCGACCGCGGCCCTCTTTATATATATGTGGCAAGATTCATCCATGAAATCGTTCTTCATTGTGACCGGGGCCTTGCTGGGGTGCGTGGCGATTGTCGCGGGTGCGATTTGGCTGGGAGTGACCCATTGGGCGAAGTGGTCGGCGGAATTCGGTCCCGAGCTCACGATCGACTTTCCCGCGCGCGCACAAGTGGCCGATGTTGCACTGAAGAAAGCGCAGGATCCATACTCGCGCTGGGTGACGCTGGGCGACGTGGCGCTATGGAAAGCGCAGCCGCCCACTGAAGACGAGGCTCGGGCCGCCGCGAACGAGCTGCTCGGCATGGTGGAAGGTTATAGAACCGACTGGAACTACGGCAACGCGATTCACAAGGCCAATTCGGCATTGGGGCGAATTGCCCTCCGGCAAGGTGACAAGTGGGCGGCGCGAAACTACTTGCTCGTTTCCGCGAAATCCGACGGCTCACCGCAGATGAATACCTTCGGGCCCAGCATGATCCTCGCGAAGGAAATGCTGGAGGCCGGTGAAAAAGACGCAGTGCTCGAATATCTGCAGCTTTGCGGAAAATTCTGGTCGATGGAGGACGGGCGGCTGGCGGTGTGGAAAAGAATGATTGACGAAGGTCGCATGCCGAGATTTGGGGCGAATTTGCTGTTTTGATCCGGCATCAAATCCACGTGCCCACACGAAGCTTCCAGCATTCGCGACAAAATGCCATTCAACGGAATATTCATGAACGCTGTCATTCGGGAACGTGTTACGGTCGATCAACGCGGCGCGGTGGTCGTAGTCGATGCCCGGCTTCAGCCGGGAGAGAAAGTCGAAGTGATCGTGCGGTCACTGGGAATGCGCGCCACAGAGAGCTTTCTGAATGACGATGCTGCTGGGGGTGTAAAACTCGCCGCCGCCCTGGCCCTCGCTCATGGCGAACTCGCCGAGAAAGTATTCGTAGATGCGCCCGAAGGCGTCGTAGTCCATCGTGGCGGGGATCTGGGAGATGTTCTTGAGCAGTTCCTTGAGGAGGGTGCTGGTGAAGAGGTTGTAGGTCTTGGGCAGGACGCCGGCCAACTGCGGATTGTGCTTCTCGATGTCGCGCATGGCAGCATTCACCTTGGCGCCGATGTCTTCGGCCTCCGGGCGGTTGAGCAGGTAATCGAACCGCGCCTCGACGGGCAGGTCACAGGCGTTTTTCCAGTGTGACTGCGGCGGTATCTTTTTCCGATGGGGCAATCCAATGCATGGACGATTTCCTGGAATGTTGATCGACGCTATTTTAGGCTTCTATGGTTCGGACTTTTTGAATATTTCCGCTCCGCATGCAGTGCACTGATGATCTGGCTGCACAGCTGAATGCTTTTCGCATGTGCTGCGGAGCGCCCCCCGTGTTATGCGGCGAATGCCAAATGACAATAATCCGGTCCGCCCTTGTCGCCTCTGTGCAGTCATAAAACAATGGAAACCAAGAGGGAACCAGGGCGCTGGCGGACGTCAATGACATTCGCAGTCGCTCCAACCGGATCGTGTCGGCGCCCCGCCGCGCCTTCGCGGCGTACGTTCAGAGGCACGACGCAAGTGAAACAGAATCTGCAACATTACGCGCAGCTGGCCGCAGTCGTCGTCGTCGTGATCGGGTGCTACCAGGTCCTCTACCTGATCAGCCGCAGCAGCAGTTTGCCATTGCTTCTGATCGTGCTCGGCGTGTTCGGCGGCATCATCGCCTTTGGCTTCATCGGCATCTTCATCGGGCCGCCGATGCTCGCCGTCGGTCTGACGCTGATCCAGCTGTGGACGTCGAAGTCGACGCTGCACATCATCCGTCAAGACGACGCGGTGGATTCCCGGAGCGGTCCCCCGTCCTGACCTTCTCTATCCGCCGGGCCTTCAAAGGAAGGCGCTGAAATTGCGGCAGCTGGATTAATTAGTGATTGCAGACACCACAAATCGCATCCAGCTTTTTCAACGCAGCGGCAAGAATCTTGTGATGCGGGCCACCCCATGGATGCGGGGTTGCACCCCGTTCCTTCCAATCAAATGACTTTGGCTGAAACGCGAGGACGTACCCGACTTCCCCTTTTGGCCCTTCGACGATTACGGCAAAGGGATTATCTGCGTTGGCCGCTGCGTGTGTCATCGGCAGTCCAATTACAATGCCTGTGCGTTCATTGAATGCCTTGGTAGAACACACTAGCAGCGGATGAACGCCAGGCATCTCTCTGCCCGTGTGGGGACTATGCTGGATATATATGATCTCGCCACGGTCTGGCGACCAAGCCACGGGCTTGCGTGCCATCAAACCACCTCACGCCCAACCGGCGGAAACGCCATGACTTCGCCACGATGTTTCTTGGGGTCGAACGCGGCAAGCATCTCTTCCAGATTTGGTTCGCGTTCCACGGCCTCGATCACGATACGACCCGGCTGCGCCATGATAGTTACCGGCGTGCCTTCGGCAACGCCAGCGGCCGTGGCCACTGCCTTGTTAAGGCGCACCGCGAGACCATTACCCCACTGGTTGACTTGTGTTGAGAACCCATGTGCCATGCGAAACTCCTCTATATCCTGGTGTCGATACGCAGTATACACGCTTCCAGTTCAAGGTGTCGACGCGGTTGATACGACGACGAGCATCCGACACCACACGACCACCACGCCGCTTGATGGGCAAGGTTTCGCGGTCACTTTTCCCTTTGCAGCAGCGGGCAGACTTTTCGCCGTGAGTGGTTCGGGCTATGATGCGCTGCATTGGAGGTTCGCTCATGAACCAAACTGTTATTCATCGTGATCCCGAGATTCAAGGCGGGACTCCGGTATTTGTTGGAACGCGTGTGCCGCTAAAGAATCTGTTTGACAGCCTCGAAGCAGGAGAAGGCTTGGATCAGTTCCTGGACGATTACCCTTCCGTTACGCGTGAACAGGCCGTGACTGCGCTGGAACTTCCGCGCGAGGCCGCTTCCAAGCATGCGCCTGCTGCCTGACGAATCGCTGCCGTGGCGACTAGCGCGCCCATCAGCCGCCAAATTGATGGGGAAGACATGAATGCCCAGGTAGTGGTCGACTGGCGCGAGCAGATTTTCGACATTTTGCAGACGCACGACATCCGGCAGGTCTATCACGTGCCCGATGCCGGCCATGCGCGGCTGATCGAGGCCTGCCAGAAATCCAACTCGATCCGCACCGTGCCACTGACCACGGAGGAAGAGGGTGTGGCGCTCGCCGCCGGCGCGTGGCTGGGCGGCCAGCGCTCCGTGCTGCTCATGCAGAGCTCGGGCGTGGGCAACACCATCAACCTGATGGGCCTGACCAAGACGCTGCGTTTTCCGTTCCTGACGCTCATCACCATGCGCGGCGACTGGGGCGAGTTCAATTCCTGGCAATACCCGATGGGCCAGGGCACGCCCAAGGTGCTCGAGGCGATGGGCGTGCTGCTCTACTCGGTCGAGCAGGCGGCCGAAGTCCAGCCGACCGTCGACGCCGCGGCGCGCGCGGCGTTCAACGGTGGTCTGGCGGTCGCCGTGCTGCTGCGTCAGAAGCTGATCGGCATCAAGAATTTCGGAAAGAAGTGACATGAGCAAGGCCACTCTGCAGCCCACACTTCAGCGAAGACCGCTGGTCAAGCAGCTCCTGAAGGACGCCAACGACGACCTGCTGGTGATCGCCGGTCTCGGTTCGTCCAACTGGGACATCACCGAGGCGGGCGACCGTCCGCTCAACATGCCGCTGTGGGGCGCCATGGGCGCGCCGGTCGCGATGGGGCTGGGGCTGGCGCTGGCACAGCCCACCAAACGCGTGCTGGTGATCACCGGCGACGGCGACATGCTGATGAGCCTGGGCTCGCTCGCCACGGTGGCGACGCAGCAGCCGGAGAACCTCGCCATCGTCGTGCTCGACAACGAGAAGTACGGCGAGACCGGCAACCAGGCGACCCACACGAGCCCACGCAACAACGGCCCGACCGAGTCGGGCGCCGGCGCCGATCTCAGCGTGATCGCCAAGGGCTGCGGCATCGCCGATGCCGGAATCGTGCGCGAGGCGGGCGACGTGGCGCAGTTCGTCAAGGACGTGCGGACCAAGAAGGGCCCGATCTTCCGGGTCGTGAAGGTGATGGTCGAGAAGCTCGAATTCGTGATGCCGCCGCAGGACGGCGCGCATCTCAAGGACCGGTTTCGGCAAGCCTTGCTGGGGCCGGAGAGGTGATCCTGGTCGGTCAGCAGGTGAGAGATATCGAGAGCGGGAAGGCTCATGTGGGCATCGGCATGGTTTACCGCGGGAAGCTGGACCAGCCCAGCCCAGCCCGGACTCGGTCGCGGAACATGACTACATCGGCGAGGTCTACCACATCATCTCCGGGACCGCCACGCTCGTCCTGGGTCGAAGGATTGCTTGTCAAAGCCCGCACCGCGCTAAGTCGGTGCATCAGGCTGTCCCTCTGCAACGCGCGTTGCCGCGCCCCCCGCGCTCGCGCCTAGCGCGTGGCCTGGATGTCCCGTCCGTTGACCGGCTGGACGGGGCGCGCGTTCATGGGGTAGGACCTCGCGAAGCGCGCGATCTCGTCGGCCGAGACCTGCACCGGCGTTTTCAGAACGAACCAGATTACATCCTCGCTGCACGGCGGCGTCGTCAGTGACCCGGCGAAGGTGTAGTAGCCCTTATTCTGCGGGAGCAGGTCCACCGCGTTGATTGTTACTGCGTCGACGACGCTCGACTTCCCTTTCTCTTTCGGCAGGTTGTCCCAGAGCGTCTTGATGAGCCGGTTTTCGCGGCCGGTGTCGAGTAGGACGGCGATGACCGCGAGCTTGCCGCCCGGGCCCTGGTGCACGAGGTGCGCGACCATGTCATGGCCCTTGCCGTCGATCTTCTCCTCGCTTGGCTTGTGGAAGTGGAATTGCACCAACTCGTATTGCTTTCCCTCAACGGTGACGAAGCTGCCCGGGGTGTAGTTGACCTGGATCGTGTGCCCGTTGTCGATGACCTTGAGAGGCGAGGGCTTGTAGTTGAACAGCAGTGACGCCAAGTCGCCTTTCCGGGCGCTGGCGTCCGGAATATCGATCGGAGACTGGGTCTGGCCTAGCTTGCACTCCGCGAATCCCTTTTCCAGATTGCCCCACTTAGCCGGGCCGGTCGCGCCACCGTAGGTCCAGTGCGCGCCTTCTGCGCTGTAGCAGGCGATCGCAGCGATCAACAAAACCGCGCCGCCGACGACCGCGAAACCGCGTGCGCCAAGTTGCCTCATGACGATCCTCCTTCCGATTGCCGTTGTTGAGAGCGACTACCCGAACAGATCCGCGGCCGCCTTCTTGCCGCGGCCGTTGTACGACGACTCGACCGGCGCGGGCAAACCGCTCTTTTGCCCGTGCCGCTCGGGCACCGGTTTGCGGTAACGGCCAGCAAAGCTCTTGCCGCTCCTATTGAAATCGTACACCAGGTAAAGTGTACATCACTAAAGTTCTTTCCATGGGTGCGCGAACGATGTGCGCGTCCGTTTACGCATAGTAATCTTCAACTGCTGGAAGTCCACCACAAGAATTTACGTTGGACTGCACGCACGTCATGGCGCGACAATATCAATATCTGACTACAAGGGAAGAAATATGAAAAAGATGTACGCGGCCGTACTGCTCTGGGGCGCCATCGCAACGGCCGGGCTGGCCGCCGAAATCAAGGTGTTGAGCGCCGGTGCGGTCGAACCCGGGCTGCGCGCTTTCGCACAGCTCACGAAACGCGAAACCGGCAACGACCTCAAGATCGAGTTCAACACCGCGCCGCAAATCGCCAGGCGCTGCTGGCCGCCGATTCGGTGGTCTACAACACGGCATCGACCGGTCTCTATCTCGACAAGCTATTCGGCGAAATGGGCATACTCGAGCAGTTGAAGCCGAAGAGCACACGCTATCCCGATGGCGCATCGGTGATGGAGCACGTGATCAAGGGCAAAGGCAACGAGATCGGCTTCGCCGCGACCACGAACGAGCCGACATACTCGAACGCGGCCGGCTCGTTCGCGGCCGGCTCGTTCGCGGCCGGCGTCACGGTTGCCGCTTTGAGCGTGCGTTCGAGGAACAGCGCGGTGTCCGCACCCCGCGCCGCGGCAATGCGCACCCCGGGTTGGTCGGCGTCTGCCGCGCTGCGAATGTTCGAACCGGGCGCGACTAGATAGGTGAGATCCACCACCATGTGCGGCGGCGCGAAGTCGAGCACATTGCGGCGCACGGGATCGAAAGCAACGACCGCGATGTCCCAGACGCCGGCCGTCGCGTCTTCCACCAACTTGGCGACCGCGGTGTATTCGATCAGGGTGTTCGACAATGAGGGGCAGTGGTCGAATTGTTTGCAAAGTTCGGCAGCTATTCGACCACGGCTCCTTTTTTTTTGCTCATTGCAAACGTCAGGGCGCCCCCTGGTCACGATATGGCAAGTGATGGTGAATGCCTGATCTTCCGCGGGTCCGAATCAGCGAAAGGGATTCCGGATTTCGGCCCGCCCGTCGAGGATCAGGCTGTCCTGCATGTCTTCCGACAATATCGTGTCGCATCCCGCGAGCAGGGCCGAAGCCACGATCATTGCGTCATAGACGGACAAGCCGTATCGTTCGACGATCTGCAACCCGCGATCATGGGTCTCCTCGCTGATCGGCACAACTCTGCACACTGCGCGGATTGCTTCGAGTACCTCGCGAATTTCCGCGACGGACATCTTGAGCTTGCGCGAGGCGACCGCCGCGAACTCGTTGAGGACCTGGACGCTGATGACGCCACCGGCCCCCAGTTCTTCTTCCGCGCGATTGGCTTTGACGTCGTCGCCGGAGAGCAGATAAAGCAGTATGTTCGTGTCGAAGAATCGCTCAGCGGCGCTCATTCGCTTCCAACCGATCGAATTTGAAATGAGCTGGCAGGCGGCCACGGAATTTCCTCAAGCGGGCCAGCAACTCGCGGCTGGAGGGAGGTTTGCTGACTTCGAAAGCGCGTGCGCCGGCGACCTGAATTTCGATTTCATCGCCTTCCTTGAGTTTCAACGCTTCAACGACCGTCACGGGCAGGCGGACGGCCAGACTGTTACCCCATTTCGCGACCTGCATAACGATCTCCTGATTGGAAGATATACACGCCAGTATAGTATATCCAAACGCACAGTTTTGCAACGGCGTCGCTGTGTCTTCGCGCCTCTCGGTGAGCGACATCGCCTCGATCGGCGTCTGGCATCCCGGTTACGCTCTCCTTCACCGCCCAGCATGTCGAGCTAATCAAGGCCAGATTTCACGAACCGGGAATCAGCAGAAAAACAATGATGGCGACGACAAAAGCGCCGTAGTCGGTAACGCCGGGCATTGAGAATCCTCAAGGACAAAGGCGCGAGTTTACGTTACGCTTTCTCGCTGGTGCATTTTCGCTATTGACCCAGGTGCCAGTCGAGTCAGGCGAGTAAAATTGCGTGACCAGGCCGCCCACAGTGCTGATAATTCTTCCGATGCAGTCGAACTTTTCATTAGTTGAGAGCTGATGAGCCCTCGCTGGGTCACCTTTGCCTACCTCGTCTATTTGGCATTGCCAATGGCTCTGCTTTTCATTGGCTCATTTGGCGATCTCTGGCTCAATTCGCTGCTGCCGACTGGTGTAACGGTCAAGTGGTACCTCCAGGTCGCTGCGGATCCGAGCTTTCGCCGGGCCTTCACCGCAAGCCTGTTTGTCGCGGTCATGACCTCGATTATGTGCGTGGTGATCGGCCTGCCCCTGGCTTATGCGGTCTTCAGGGCGCATGACCAGCGGGTCCGCGCGGCGGCGCGCGTGCTGTACCAGTTGCCCGTGGCGCTGCCGGCGCTGGTGCTGGCGTTCGGCTTCATCCTGGTGTTTTCTTCGGACACGCTGCCATGGCTTGGCAGCATCTGGCTGCTCATCGCGGGCCACATCGTCCTCGGGCTGCCGTATTTCCTGCAGGCGGTAGTGGCCGACATGCAGCGCTTAGGGCTGCGCACCCTGGAGGATGCTGCCGATTCGCTCGGCAGCACTGCGCTGCAACGCTTTTTTCACATCGTTCTGCCGGCGCTGCGGCATTCGGTGCTGTCGGGTCTGATCATCGTCGCGGCCTTGTCGATCGGGGAATTCCAGTTCTCCAACCTCGTCTCCGGCTTCCTCAATCGCACCTATCCTGTGGTCTTGCTGCAGGCGTTCTATGGTGCCACCGGCTTTGCCTGCGCGGCGACGGTGATCCTGCTGCTGCTGGCCTTGACGGCTTCCGTCACGGGCGCCTTCTCCGCCCGGGGCGCCGCACGCTTTTCCGTCGCTGGTGTTCAATGATGAACGATACGCCGTCCGTACGCCTCGAGAACGTGACCTTCAGCTACCCCGGCGGCAAGGCCGGCGTCTTCGACATCACGCTCGACATCGCGCCGGGAGAACTCATCGTCTGCATCGGCCCCAGCGGCTGCGGCAA
>PLYG01000071.1 GCA_003153335.1 Betaproteobacteria bacterium
ATAAGGCGTGTTGTTGAAGCGCGCGGTCTCGCCAGGCCGCGGCGGATAGCTCCAGCCGGTGAAGACACTGGCGAAACCATCGATTTCCGACTGGTCATAGGTGGGCACCGGCTTGGCCGTAGCGTCGAGTAGCGGAGTGCCGTCCTGGTTGAGTTCGACCAGTCCGATCGAAAACAGCTGCAGTACTTCCCGCGCGTAGTTTTCGTTGGGCTGCACGCCGCTGGTCGCCTTGTTGTTGTTCGCCATGTCGAGGTATTTGCCCATGGTGGGATGCAGCGTCACCTTGGTCAGAATGTTCTCGAAATTATCGAACGCGTAATCGCGCAGCATTTGCTGGTACTCGGCCATTCCGTAGGGCTGGTTCAGGCCGCCCTCGATGCCGGAAATGACGAAGAGTTGCGACAGCGCGAAGCCGACGCGCTGCCGCAGCTGGTCGGTTGCTGCCGCGGCCTGCATGTAGAACTGCCGCTGCAACTGGAACAGGGTGTAGTTGTCGCGTGCGCAAAAGCTGTCGGCGTCGTACGGGGGCGCCGTCGCATTGACGCAGGTTTCGGGCTTGTTGAACGGGAAAAACGGATACACCGAATACTTGGTGGCGACAGCCGCGAGCTGCTCCTCGATGAATGCGCTGACGCCGACGGCTTTTACATGCGCCAGGCTTGCATCCGCTGGTCCGAATGTCGCCTGTTCGAGCAAGCGCACCATGTCGGCCTCGGTTTGCGCCGCCGACATCGGCGCGCACATCACGACGCCTTCCGGCGAGTAACCTTGGGCCGACATTTTTTCCTGAACGGTCAGGTCCGTCGTGTAGCGGTGATTGGAATCGTTCTTCAGGTAGCCATTGTTGTAGCTCCGGTAAACCATTTGGGTGTTGGCCGCGCACCCGGAGCCGGTCACGTCGTAGATATAGAACGCAATCCCTTCATAGGCCCAGCCCGGGTCCTGCTTGACCTGCTCGCACTCGGCCACGTTGCTGGTGTAGAAATGCGAATTGGGGCCGCGCCGCTGGCCGGTCGCCGGATCGATCGCCGTCGAGCCATAGAAGCGGCAGACGGCGAGCAGTGCCCCCCCATCGCCGGCGTTCTGAAACGCCGAAAATCGTCCGTTGGTGCGCACCCATCCCGGACCCGCGCCCCCCGCGTCGATGCTCGCGGCTTCAGCGGCGCTGGCGGTGACGAAATAGTGCTTGAGCGCCGTGTTGTAGAACTCGACCACGGTTGCGGTGGGCTCGACGGCCCTTGCGGGTGTTCCGGTCAGCAATCCCAGCACCAAGGCGCTCAGACAACATAACATGATTCGGCGAGTGCTCATGCGCATCTCCCTGGTTGCGGGCGTCGCCGGGCAATTCTACGGCGCGCCGGAATGGTCAATGTCTATTGTGCCGCAATGCGGCGGCCACCGATAGCGTCTTTATTCCGGAAAACCCTGCTTACAGGGGAAATTCGGCCAAAAGTTGTAACGCGGTGTTTCATCGACCTTACGACTGACTGTCCCGGCATAATTATCACGTTAATGCAAGATGCATAGAATGTCCGGGCTGCGGCGGCGGATTTTCAGCAACTGACCGGCATACCTCCCAGTTCACATTCAGAAAATTCGCTAAGTCCATATTTTTGCTGATTTTTGTTTTGCCGCAACTTCCGTCGCTAAGTCCTTGTTCGGAAAAGAGAAAAGCCTTGACCGCGCATACCGGGGTCGATATAGTGGTGAAAAGTGGTAAAAAGTGGGGTTCGGGACGTGGGTCTTCAAGTCGGAGGCCTGCCGTTTGGTCGCTGGATCCGCAACGAGGAGACATCAGTGCTGCGAGGAGTTTCCCAGGTTTCGCTCGATGCCAAGGGCCGGTTTGCCGTGCCCCAGCGCTATCGCGAGGGCCTGATCGCAAACGGATCCGAAGCAGGCAGCCGGCTGGTGATGACGGCCGATCCAAGCCGGTGCCTGCTGCTGTATTCGCTGGCCGAATGGGAACCCATCGAGCAAAAGCTGATGGCGCTGTCCTCGTTCAATGCATCGACCCGCGCGCTGCAGCGGCTGCTGGTCGGTCACGCCGACGATGTCGAAATGGATGCAACGGGCCGTCTGCTCGTGCCCCCGGCGCTACGGCAATATGCAGCGCTCGACAAGCGCATCGTGCTCGTCGGTCAGGGTAACAAATTCGAGATTTGGGATGAGGCGCACTGGAATGAGCTGACGGCGGCTGCGGTCTCGTTCAGCGATGGCGGGCTACCACCAGAGCTGGAGGGCTTTTCGCTTTGACGGAAGTTCCGTCGCACGCGCCGGTGATGGTGGAAGAGGCAGTCGCGGGACTGAATGTGCAGCAAGCAGGCACTTACATCGATGCAACGTTCGGTCGTGGCGGCCACGCGCGGGCGATTCTGGCGCGGCTGGGTCCAGGCGGCAGGTTGCTGGCGCTGGACCGCGATCCGGATGCGGTCGCGGCCGCCGGAGCGATTCGCGATTCGCGATTTGAAATCCGGCACGTGCCGTTCAGCGCGTTGGGCCGCGTGCTTGCAGCAGAAGGGATTGCCCGGGTCGACGGGCTGTTGTTGGACTTGGGCGTGTCGAGTCCGCAGATTGACATGGCACCGCGGGGCTTCAGTTTCAGAAATGACGGACCGCTCGACATGCGCATGGATACGACCCGCGGGCAGACCGCGGCCGAGTGGTTGAACGAAGCAGACGAGCGCGAGATCGCGGAGGTCATCGATGCTTACGGCGAAGAACGGTTTGCTAAGAGGATTGCAAGAGCGATTGGCGCGGCGCGCGCAGAACAGCCCATCCAGACCACGCGCGAACTTGGCGTTCTCGTGGCAAAAGCCGTCGGGACGCGCGAGCCTGGACAGGATCCGGCCACGCGCACCTTTCAGGCTCTACGGATTCACGTCAATCAAGAGCTCGCGGAGCTAGCGCAGGTGTTGCCGCAAGCCGTTGCCAGCCTGAATCCCGGCGGGCGCATCGCCGTCATCAGCTTTCACTCGCTCGAGGACCGCATCGTCAAGCGCTTCTACCTCGCCGCCGAGCGGCCCGGGGAGAATCCGGCACTGGCGCGGATGCCGTTGCGCGAGCGCGACCTGCCGCAACCGCTGCTGCGGCGCATCGGCCGCGCAATCAAGCCGGGCGCCGCCGAAGTCACGCAAAATCCGCGCTCGCGCAGCGCTGTGCTGCGCATCGCCGAGCGCACCGGGACGCCGGCGTGATGGCGCGGCTCAATCTTCTGCTGCTGGCCCTGATCGTGATGTCGTCGCTGGCGCTTATCGCCGCGCAGCATCAAGCCCGCAAGTTGTACAACGAATTACAGGTTGAACAGGCGTCGGCCAAGCGTTTCGAGGAGGAAATGGGCAGGCTGCAAATCGAGCAAAGCTCCTGGTCGACGCCGACCCGGATCGAGAAGATCGCACGGGAGCGCTTAGGGATGCGGCTGCCCGACACCAATCACACCCGGATACTTGGCAACGATCCCTCTGCAGGCGGGGGCGCGAAATGAGCGCCGCAGCGGGCATGGGCGGTGGAGTCCGCGGTGCGCCGGCCAAGCTGGCGGGGTGGCGCGTGACGTTGCTGACGCTCTTTCTGGTTGCGCTGTTCGGCGGACTGGCGGCACGCGCTCTGTACCTGCAGGGATTCCAGACCGGATTCCTGCAGCAGAAAGGCAACAGTTTTTCGAAAAAGGAACTGGTGATTCCCGCGCATCGCGGCCGCATCACCGATCGCAATGGCGAGGCGCTGGCAATCAGCACGCCCCAGTTCCAGATTTTTGTCACGCCGCGCGGCATGCAAGCCACGCCCACGCAGTTTACCCAGCTTGCGCGGCTGCTTGAAATCCCGGAAGCGACGCTGAAGAAAACGCTGGACGATGCCGAGGGCGAATTCCTGACCATCAAGCCGCGGGTGCTGCCGGAGACCACGGAGAACATCGTTGCGCTGAGAATTCCCGGCCTGGAAGTGCAGCGGCATTACCGCAGGCACTACCCCGATGCCGATGTGACCAGCCAGTTGCTCGGCTTCACGAACTTCGAGGACTATGGCCAGGAAGGAATGGAACTGGCACAGAACTCGTGGCTGGCCGGCAAGCAGGGCATGCGCCGCGTGATCGTCGACAACAAGCGCAACATCATCGACGAGGCCGGTGCCGGACGTCCGCCGCAGGAAGGGCGCGACCTCGCGCTGTCGATCGACCGCAAGCTGCAGCACCTGGTATTCCGCGAACTCAAGGCGGCGGTGGAGTTGAACAAGGCCAAGGCCGGGGGCGCCGTGGTGCTCGACGTGCGCACCGGCGAAATCCTGGCGCTGGCCAACTGGCCGGCGTTCGATCCGAATCAGCGCGATGTCGTGCCCCGCGATCGCGCCCGCAATCGTGCGTTGACCGACGTTTTCGAGCCGGGGTCGACTTTGAAACCGTTCACCGTGGCCGCCGCGCTGGAAGCCGGCGTGGTCAAGCCCGATACCGTGCTGCAGACCGCCCCGGGCAGCATGACCATAGGCAGCGCGACCATCCACGACGCGCATGCGTACGGGGCACTGACGGTGGAGCAGGTTATCCAGAAGTCGAGCAATGTGGGCGCGGCAAAAATGGCGTTGATGCTGCCCTCGGAGACCATGTGGCAAATGTTTTCCAGGTCAGGGTTCGGGACGTCGCCCAGGACCGGCTTCCCCGGCGAGGTCGGCGGGCGTCTGCGGCCCTACAAGACGTGGCGCCCGATCGAGCAGGCGACGATGGCGTATGGCCACGGCATTTCGGTCAACCTGGTCCAGTTGGCGC
>PLYG01000059.1 GCA_003153335.1 Betaproteobacteria bacterium
GCTTCGGGCTGGTAGTAATCGTAATAGGAAACAAAGTACTCGACGGCGTTCTGCGGAAAGAACTCGCGAAACTCGCCGTACAACTGGGCCGCCAGCGTCTTGTTATGCGCCATCACGAGAGTTGCGCGCTGCACCTGCTGGATTACGTTCGCGATGGAAAAAGTCTTGCCCGAGCCCGTGACACCGAGAAGCGTCTGGTGCGCATAGCCCGACTTGAGCCCTTCCACGAGGCGTTCGATCGCCTCGGGTTGATCCCCCGCCGGGGCGTAATCGGATCTGAGCTCGAAAGCTTTGTGTTCCACGAATAATCGCTTGTAACGGTAACGTTGGTCGATTAAGGCACGATCCCGTAATATAGCCCCTGCCGCTAAACTCAAGCGATCATCAGGACTTCCTGTGCACTCATCTGTCGCGCGACGCGTACAGCGCGTCAAGCCATCGCCCACACTCGCCGTCACCGCCCGCGCCGCACGCCTCAAAGCCGAGGGTAAAGATGTCATCGGACTCGGTGCCGGAGAGCCCGACTTCGACACGCCCACACACATCGGCAACGCCGGTATCGAAGCGATCAGGAGCGGGTTCACACGCTACACCAATGTGGATGGCATCGACGAGCTCAAAGACGCCATCATCGCCAAGTTCGCACGCGACAACCAACTTGAGTACGAGCGCGCGCAGATCCTGGTCTCCTCAGGCGCCAAGCAAACCATCTACAACCTGTGCATGGCTGTGCTCGACCCGGGCGATGAGGCCGTAATTCCCGCCCCGTACTGGGTCTCCTATCCAGATATGGTGCTGCTCGCCGACGCTCAGCCGGTGATGCCGTTCGCCGGCCCGTCGCAAGGTTACAAGATCAACCCGCGCCAGCTCGCCGCCGCGATTACCCCGCAAACCCGGCTCGTGCTCCTCAACAGCCCGTGCAATCCGACCGGCGCCGCCTACTCGCGTGCCGAACTGCGCGCGCTCGGTGAGGTGCTCATCGAGCATCCGCGGATCGTCATCGGTACGGACGACATGTACGAGAAGATCTTCTGGGGCGCCGAACCCTTTTGCAGTCTGCTCACCGCCGTGCCGGAGCTCTACGGACGCACCGTGACGATCAACGGCTGCTCAAAGGTGTACGCCATGACGGGCTGGCGCATTGGTTATTGCGGCGGCCCCAAAGAGATCATCACCGCCATGGCGACGATTCAAGGGCAATCGACCTCGAACGCCTGCAGCATCTCGCAGAAAGCCGCAACCGCAGCGCTCGCCGGCGACCAAGCGTGCGTTGCGACGATGAACCGCGCCTTCAAGGAACGCCACGACTTCGTCGTAGCGGGCCTGAATGACCTTCCGGGTGTGAGTTGCCTGCCCGGCGCCGGCACCTTTTACGCGTTTGCGGACGTATCGAAGGCCATCGCGGGGCTCGGTTGTCGAGACGACAACGAGTTCGCGGAGCTTCTTCTTAACGTCGGCGGCATCGCTGTTGTACCCGGATCAGGCTTCGGCGCTCCGGGACACATCAGGATCTCATTCGCGTGCGGTCTTCCCACCTTGGCAAAAGCGCTCGAGCGGATGTTACGCGTATTGACGACGCCAGCCGTCGCAAAAACGGGCTAGCGCGAGGCCGCCGTGCCGACAGCGGCGCGGCCGGGCGACGCCGGCGCTGTCGCGAAGGAGTCCTCGCGCGTCGTCGACTCGTCGGACTCTGCGGCGAGCGCGTTCAAGTGCGATTCATCATGCTCGGCCATCGCGACCACGAGTTCTCGTAGGCTCACGGAGCGGTCCTGGAATATCGCGCGGCGCGACCATGCCTCTTCGGCGAGCGCTCCCAGCAGCCCGAGCGACGCCTCTCGATATTGCGCGAACTCATCGAGTGCGGCGCCCAGCTCGCGCTGCTGATACTGCCGCTCGACCGCCAGCCGATCCCCGTCGATTGAGGCGAGAACCGGACTCTCTTCCGCGAGGATCCGGCGAATCCTTGGGAAATGCCCTTCAACCTCGATGTCGCGCAAGTGCCACGCATCCTCGATGGGTGCAAAGCCGCCAGCCGGCGGAGCCGTACGCAGCGCACTCTCCGAGAGACTCGTCAGCAACGCCCGCAAGCGCACCGGTGATACGGATAGCCTATCCAAGAGCTCACGCATCGGCGTCAGTGGCATCACAATCCCCTAGTCTTGTTTGCGACCCGTATTATGCATTGGCCACGCTTCCTTGACTGCCGCTCCTCCGTTCCCGGACAATCCGCCGCCTTCGCGGCCCCTGTACGTTCCCGGGTAGCTCAGCGGTAGAGCGACGGACTGTTAATCCGTTGGTCGTTGGTTCGATCCCAACCCCGGGAGCCAATTACATCAGTAAGTTACGCCGGGTTACTCGACGAATTCTCCGTCGTAGTCCAGTGATCTTCGCGTTGTTGCTGGCACGCGATGCTACCAGGCGCGTCAGGTAAACGGGTTCATGAGCAGCACACCGGTAGGCTCGTAGTGTTCGATGTTGCGGCTAACCACCACCAATTCGTAAAGCAATGCCGTGGCCGCGATTTGCTTGTCTAAAGGATTCTGCGGATGCGGTACTCGCAAGCGGCCCCAGATGTGCGCTGCCTCCTCGTCGAATGGAAGAATTGCATCAGCGTAGTCATTGGTAATACGCATCAGCCAACGCCCAAGGCGATCTGCCTGAGGACCGTCACCCCGATGACGAATTCTCTCGACGCCCTGCCGTAGTTCACCAATCGTGATGACTGACAGATAGAGCGTGGTGTTGTCGCGACCGGCGTTTTGAAAGAACGCCTGAACCCCGGCATTGGCCTTGTCATCCTTGCGTTGCTCGCTGATGACGTCCGTATCAACCAAGAACATGCTCAGCCTCGCCGATCGGACTGCCGGCGAACAAAATCCTGATCCTCGCCGACGTTCGGCATGGCAGCCAATACCTCGGCCAGAGGCCGGCGGCGCGGACCATGAAGCGCCGCCTGCAGTATCTCGCGATGTTCCTGCTCAGCGCTCCGATTGTGTTTCGCGGCCCGTTGTTTCAAAGCCTTGACGAGATCGGCAGCCAGATTGCGAACCATCAGCTGAGCCATGTCGGGTCTCCAATGAATCGTGAATGCTAGCAATGCTAGCACCGCATTGCCCGGTTGCAAGCAATGCAAGCACTCGCGCTCCGAGCGGGTCACTTGTCCTCGAAATCAAGCGCATGCTCTCCAGCCCGTCGTCGGCGTCGGCGGAGATTGACGGCCGGCGGCTGGGTAGATTTGCGGGTAACTCAGGTCTGCGCTTAGCGCGATTCGCTTGAATCAAGCTCTTTCCGCGACGAATTCGATTCCAACCGCGGAGCCAAAGCACTAAGCGTTTCGGAGTGTATAGCGCTCAAGGGCTTTTCTTCACTTCCGATTTCGTGCAGCCGCGAAGGGCGAAACCCACCCTCACCTGCGCGCGGGCCGGTCAACCTTCGCCGGACTCGTCGAGCGCTACCGCGTATTCCTGCAAGGCGCAAACGCTTCCCCGACCCGAGAGCAACATCTGAAGCATTGCGGCGAGACATTCGGCGCATTCACGCTGGGAGACATCACACCCGATCGCGTCGCGGACGCGAGTGACGAACTCGCCAGCAGCTCCTACACCCGCGGCAAGGTCCGGAAATAAAAGGGCAAGAGATCCCGTCAAAGACATACAAGCGCTCTTGTGGGACCGTGAATCGGTATCTGGCAACGCTCTCTCACCTGTTCACGATCGCAGTGAATGAGTGGCGACTCGTGGACGGCAACCCTGTGCGCGACATCTCGAAGAAGAAAAGGCACGCGGGCGCGTTCTCTTCCTGTCCGATGAGGAGCGCGAAGGGCTGTTCAGGGCATGTGCTGCGTCGTGCTGGCCACCGCTGCATACGCTCGTGCTACTCGCCATCTCGACCGCTGCACGGCGTGGCGAGTTGATCCACTTGAAGTGGGCCGACGTGGACCTCAAGACGGCATGCGCCACGGTGCAGGAAACCAAAGACGGCGAGCCACGCGTGCTGCCCTTGGTGGGCAAGGCGCGCGAGGCGCTGCGCGAGTTCAATCTACAGGGCAGTGCACGCGGCAAATGGGTTGTCCCGCAACCGTCGGGTTTACCTGGCGCGTTCGAGAACTTCGACGCCGTGTGGCCCACGCCACTTTAGAAACGGGGAACTCCCTTTTATTCGCTAACCTGAGCGTTCTGTCTGGAGTCATGACGAGAGATGAGCGCAACAACATCAACCAATACCCGCCGCGGTCTTTGGTTGCGCGTGCCACCCCGCGTTATGGTATGCCGCTAGTCATGTTGCCATGGGAGTGCGTTCGGGCGTATAGATGCCGTTCACAAGAAGAATTAAGAAAAGGGCGAGAGCCATGCGACTACGCGCAATATCTTTTGGGATGCTCTGGCCGGCGTCTTGGGCGGGTCCGATGGCTGCTGCGGTCGCGCTCGCCCTTTCGTTCGGCCCGACCGCGCAGGCCGCGCAGCCGGTGCTGCAGCGCGGATACGACGCCGGGGTTTCCGGGGCGAC
>PLYG01000157.1 GCA_003153335.1 Betaproteobacteria bacterium
TGCCGGTGCCGGTGCCCGCCTCGGCGATCAACTGGCGGCGGCGGACGATCGTGCGCGCAACCGCATCGGCAAAAGCGATTTGCTGTTCCCGCGGCAGAAAGCCCGGAACGCTGCGCGCGAGCGCCGAATCCGCGGCCAGGTATTCTTCCATCGAGGCCGCGTTCATCACGGGCGCGGGCTCGGGGTCGGGCGGGACATCGTCTTCGGGTGCGGCAGCAGCCATGGAGTCAAAACAGGAATGGGTCGCCAGTGTAGCAAGTTGGGGCGGCTGCCGGAATTGCTATTTGATCGCCCGCCATGCACACTCCGTGCTTTGCCGAGGATGCAGCGTAGTGATTCGAATCGCAAACATGGCAGTTCTGGCATTGGCTCTATTGGCCGTGGTGGCGCCTTCTGTTGTCGCCCAAAGCGCTCCCGCCCCCACTCCACCCGATGCCTCGCCGGCAAAAGTGTCGAATGTGCCAGCGGCCGTTCCGCTGGACACCCCGCTCGCAACGGCGCCCGAATCCCCGCCGCCCGTTGCGCCGGAGGCGCCGCCTTCCAACCGGATCACGGGCATCCAGACCAACCGCGACATGATCGCCGCCGAGGCGCCCACTGAAATCGTGATCGGCGGCACCCTCGTTGCCCATTGCGGGCTGGTGGTGGATTTCGGCGACGGAACAAAATCGGGCAACGTGGTCTCCGCATCGTCGCCGTTCCCGCTGCGCCTGGCTCACATCTATCCGAAGACCAACGATGTCATCGTGCGCGTGACCGGCGCCGACGAGGGCTCGGCGCCGCCCTGCGAAGGCACGGTAGAGGCCGCGGTTCACATATCCCCGGCCGGCTCGAAGATCGAGTACATCATGCTGACGACCGGTTGCCCGGAAGGATGGCTGCTGAAGGGTGCGGTCAACGCCGACAAGTCGTTCCTGTGCGCGCCGATTCCCGACGCCAGCGCGCCGACGAACCTGATCCATTGCATCGACGGGATGAAGTACTTCGCCAGAGATGGTCATGTCGGCTGCAGGCATCCACCGGCGGCTGCGCCGGAGCAATTTGCGAAAGCCAAAACGCCGATGGCTAAGGCCAAGGCGCCGGTCAAGATGGGAAAATCTTTGGCAAAGGCCAAGACACCTGCGATGCCCAAAGCGCACGGCAACAAGGCCCCGGCCAAGACGCTCGTCAAACCGAAGGCTGAGCCACGTTTCAGGAGTTCCGAGGCGCCGAACTGAATTGCTTCCCTCTCCCCGCGGGAGAAGGACGACTTGCGCAAGTGTACCGTCTGACGATCCGCCAGTCAGTCCCCGAGCACGGTTCCTTCGCGCCGGGAATCCGCGCCGCCCACCCAGCCGGCGCGCGTCCGCGCGATCGCATGCAGGCCGCTGGTGTGATCGATCACGCGGACGTCGTGCCCGAGCGCGCGGAGCTTGGGTTCGAGGACCGCGGCGCCGGTATCTTTTTCCAGCTCGACATAACCGAAATTGCGGCTGCCGACATTGGGCGAGTCGATCGCCTGCTGCGGGTCGAGCTTCCAGTCAAGCATGCCGACCAGCGTCTTGGCCACGTAGTTGATGATCGAACTGGCGCCCGGCGAGCCGAGGACCGCATAGACGTGTCCCGCATGGTCATAGACTATTGTTGGCGCCATAGCCGAGCGCGGGCGTTTGCCGGCTTCCACCCGGTTCGCGACCGGCCTGCCGCCTTTGGTGGGTTCGAGCGAAAAATCGGTCAGCTCGTTGTTGAGCAGGAAGCCGCGCACCATTTGCCGCGAGCCGAATGCGTCTTCAATGGTCGTCGTCATCGCCAGCGCATTCCCGTAGCGATCGACGATGGACAGATGCGAGGTCGACGGAAATTCCAGCGACGCATCGTCGGCCCAGGAAACCTTTTGCTGTCGCGGCGTGGTCCGGGGATCGCCGGGCATGGCCCGGCCCAGCGCGCGATCCGGTCGGATCAGGTACGAACGCGCATTCAGATAATCGCCATCGAGCAGGCCTGCCGGCAGTTGCACGAAATCGGGATCTGCAATGTAGCGGCCGCGATCCGCATAAGCGAGGCTGCCGGCCTCGGCGAACAGGTGCACAGCATAAAACGATCCCGGCTCCAGCCGCGGCAGATCGAAGCGCTCGAGCATACCCAACATCTGCAGCACCGTTATCCCGCCCGACGATGGCGGCGGCATCCCGCACACCCGATAGGTGCGATACGGACCGCAGACCGGCGCCCGTTCCTTTGCCTTGTAGTTGGCCAGATCGGCTTCCGTCATGTCGCCCGGATTGGTCGGGTGCGAGCGTATTTTCGCGACAATGTCGCGCGCGATGTCGCCGCGATAGAACGCNNGTAGGCATTGGCGACAGGATCACGGGCCAGCGCCTTCTCGGCGGCGAGCGCGTCATGCAGCCGCGCGCTGACGGGAAATCCGCGGTCGGCCAGCTCGATCACCGGCGCGAAGAGCGCGGCCCAGGGCAGTTTGCCATGCTTCCGGTGGACCAGTTCGAGCACGCGCAACGTTCCGGGCACGCCGACCGACTTGCCGCCAACGACGGCATCGAAGAACTTCATCGGCGCGCCATCCTTGTCCAGGAAGCGCTCGGGCGTCGCCGCGGCAGGGGCTGTCTCCCGTCCATCGTACGCAGCCACCTTGCCCGTGCTCCCCTGATGGTGAACGATGAATGCCCCGCCGCCGATGCCGGAACTTTGCGGCTCGACCAGGTTGAGCACGAGTTGCGCCGCGACGGCGGCATCGGCGGCGCTCCCGCCCTGTCTGAGAATCCGGTACCCGGCTTCGGTCGCCAGCGGATTTGCGGTCGCGATCATTTCGCGCCTGGCGCTGACCGCCTGCTTGGCGGTCCAGCCGGACGGGCGCGCGGGCGCAGCCGGTTGCGCGACTGCATAGGCGGCTACCAGCATCAATGCCGGGATGCCGAGGTGTTTACACGGGACCATCAATACCTCCTGCACCCATCTACGGACTCACGAAAACACTTCCGTCGGGACGCCTCCGGAATCGCATTTAAGCGTGAAAGGCGATGCGGCCTACAGCGATGCCATACCCCGATTCACGGCCGCAGTGCGGGTTTCGACACCGAGCTTGGCGTAAATGTTTTCGAGATGCTTGCCGATGGTGCGCGGGCTGGCGGCCAGGATGTCGGCGATCTGCGCATTGGTTTTTCCCGCGGCGACCCACTGCAGCACTTCGCGTTCGCGCGCCGTCAAGGCCGGCTGCGCGGCGGTCCGCGAAACGGCCGCGGCGCCAACGCGACTGATCAGCACCAGCGCGTCACGGGCCGGGTCTCCGCGCCACAAGACCTGCACGGTGCAGCGGCAACCCCGGCCTTCCACTTCGCACGGCGTCGCCGCAATCGTGAATGCACCGTCGATCGCTGCAAACTGCTCGGCGACCGCGCGATCCAAAGCGGCGGGTAACAACGCGCCCGCACCTGGACGCGTTCCCGCGAACGCCGCGGTGAACCAGGACTCCACGCGCGGGGCGATGCCGCTTATGCGGCGCGCCGTGTCCAGCGACACCAGCATCCAGCCGTCGTCCGCATCCGCTGCCGTCACGCGCGACAACGCCTGCTGCACGCCTTCAAGCGCCAGTGAATTGCGGTACAGCGCGGCCAGCGGCCGGCGCACCAGGTCGAGCACTTCCAGATCACGCTCGCTGAAGTCGCGGCCTTTGCGGTTGAGCACGAAGCTCACCAGCAGCGACGAATCGACAAACAGCGGCACCGCGATCGCGTGGTCGATCCCGACGTTGCGGTAGTAATCGTTGTAGAGCGCAGTGCGCTGAAAGATCCGCGGCGGCTGGGAGTCCGATATACGGTGCGAAGCCCCGTCCGGGTTCTCGGCGTGATACCGCACCAGCGGATGTTCGTAAAAAAACCGGTCGAAGCATGCGAGGTCGCCCTCGGAGATCCCGCTGACCGGATTGCAGACTACACGCCGGTGGCCGGTACGCAGCGTGCACACGCTAAGTGTGGTCAGGTCGGAACCCACGAGCTGAGGCAGCCTTTGCACGCCGGCCTCGGCGAGCGCGGTCGGGCCCGATTGCGCGCCTACCATGCCGATCAGGTCCACTGCCAGTTTCAGATCGCGATGTGTCGTATGTCCCATGACGATGACTCAATGCCCGTTCGACAGGATTATGCACCTGCGGCGGAAACTGCGGGTATACGTCATTTCACGCATTTCCGACCGGCGCCCCCGGGTGGATAGTGGCGGCACATCCGGGCGTTTCCCGGACTCAACCACGGAGGATTCCATGCGCAAAGCCATAGATTGCCGCGACTATCCGAGCGATATGAATTGCTCGGTCGCACTGAGCGCCGACAGCGCCGACGAACTGCTGGAGATCGCAGCCGCCCATGCAGTCGCCGCACACGGCCATACCGACACCCCCGAACTGCGCGCGGTGCTGAGCGGGATGTTCAAGGATGTCCCCAACGACCGCGCCGCGAAGGGCTGAATCATGGCGCTGGACATGCAAAAGCTGGACGCGTTCATGGGCCGCTTCGTCGGCGACCTGGGCGCGACGTTTCACGCCGGGATGGTAGTGATCGGCGAACGGCTGGGCCTGTACAAGGCTTTGGCCGAAGGCCCGCAGACCTCGGCCGAACTCGCCGCCAATACCGGCACCGACGAGCGCTATGTGCGCGAGTGGCTTTCTTCCCAGGCGGCCGGGGGCTATGCGGAATACGACCCGGTGTCCGGGCACTTCAGCCTGACCGAGGAGCAGGCGTTTGCCCTCGCCACCGAAGGCAGCCCGGCCTATATCCCGGGCGCCTTCGAGCTGGCGACCGCGGCGCTCAAGGCCGTGCCGAAAATGGTCGATGCGTTTCGCACCGGCGCCGGTCTCGGCTGGCACGAGCACGATCCGGGGCTGTTTCACGGGACCGAGAAATTCTTTCGCCCCGGCTACGCGGCCAACCTCGTCAACCAGTGGCTGCCGGCGCTCGACGCCGTCACCGACAAACTCACCGCGGGCGGCAAGGCTGCCGATATCGGCTGCGGCCACGGTGCCTCGACGATCCTGATGGCGCAGGCCTTCCCCAACTCCACGTTCATCGGCTTCGACTATCACCGGCCGTCGATCGACTGGGCGAAGAAGTCCGCTGAACACGCCGGCGTCGCCGACCGGGTGCGCTTCGAGGTCGCCAGCGCCAAGGAGTTTCCGGGAAAAGGCTATGACTTCGTCGCCGCGTTCGATTGCCTGCACGACATGGGCGATCCGGTCGGCGCGTCGGCGCACGTCCGCCAGGCGCTGGCGCCGGAGGGCACGTGGATGATCGTCGAGCCGTTCGCCAACGACAAACTCGAGGACAACCTCAATCCTGTCGGAAGGATTTTCTACTCCGCGTCAACCCTGATCTGCACGCCGGCGTCGCGCTCGCAGGACGGCGCGATGTGCCTGGGTGCGCAGGCGGGCGAGACGCGGATGCGCGAAGTCTTGGCCCAAGCCGGCTTTACGCAGTTCCGGCGCGCGACCCAGACGCCGTTCAACCTGATTTACGAAGCCCGTCCCTGAATCCGCCGCAGCCGCGGCGCCCACTTGTCAAGGAGCAAACCATGAACGCATCCCGCATGTTTGAAGTGTTGTCCCACTCCGCCGCCATGTTCGCGCTGTGCGCGATGGCGGGCGCGTTCGCCACCGCCGCGCCCGGACCGCTGGACGGCAAGGCCTTCGTCGGCGAGGCTGGTGAAAAAGGCAAACCGGCCGACGAGAAGAACGACATCATCACCTTTGCCGACGGCAAGTTCCACTCCAGCGCCTGCGACCAGTGGGCCTTCAGCAAGGGCGACTACACCGCGAAAACGGACGGCGACGCCACGGTATTCGAAGTCGAAACCGTGAGCGACAAGGAAGGCCGCCTTAAATGGACCGGCACACTCAAGGGCGGCGTGCTCGAGGGTTCATTCGTGCACTATCGCAAGCCGGCGTGGTATCGGCCGAATCCCGAGCCGATCGAGCACTGGTTCAAGGCGGTGCCGAAATCCTGAGTCCCGGTTCAACCCGCTCCCCGCGCTCCAATTGTGGGAAGAGGGAGAAAACACAAAGACGGCGCCCGAGGGCGCCGTCTTTTTTGCTGAAGACGGCCGGTTGCGGCCGCATCCGCTCGGGGCGTTATTGCTTGGGCGGCGTACCGCCTGCGGGCACCGCCGCGGGGGCGGTGGGGGCCGGAGCAGGTGCTATCGCCGGCGCCGCGGGAGCCGCAGCAGGCACCGCAACCGGTGCACTCATCGTCGCGTCGGCCTTCACCGGCATCGACATCACCACCCCACCATGCGCGCCAGGATTCGGCAGCAGCGGCACGATCAGGAGCGCGACGATGTTGATGATCTTGA
>PLYG01000301.1 GCA_003153335.1 Betaproteobacteria bacterium
ACCGTCAGGGATGACTATATCCTGTTCGTGCACGCCAGCGCCAGTGCGCCGGAGCAATGGACTTACGTCACCGGTCCGAAGGAGGTGGAAGAAAGCATCAGGGCGGCAAAGGCCAATTACGTTTTCTGCGGACACGCGCATGAACAGAAACTGTACTACGCCGGAGCCAGCGGGCAACCCATGCCGTTCAGGCCGATATCCGGGACCCCAATCCCCGCCGCCAAGCACCGCCACTGGCTGGCCATCGTCGGCTCCGCCGGACAGCCGCGCGACGGCAAGAACAAGGCGTGCTACGCGCTCTTTGACCCGGAGCGGGAACGGATCACGTTTTTTCGCGTTCCCTACGATCATGATGCCGCAGCGCAAAAGATCCGCGCCGCCGGACTTCCGGAACGGCTTGCGCTGCGACTGGAACGCGGGGCCTGAATGAGCGCCATGGAGAACGCAATTGGCCAGGGTAGCGAAATCGATGGCTTCCGCCTGGGCGAGATGATTCATGCTGGCAGCATGGCGTCGATTTACCGTTTGACCGGACCTGAGGGTCCGCTTCCGCTGATAATCAAGATTCCACGGCTCGGTCCCGGGGAGCGTGCCGTGAACGTCATCGGTTTTGAAGTTTGCCGCATGGTGCTGGGCGCCCTCGCACAGAGCCCCCATCATCCGACGCTGGTGGCCTATGGCGATGTCGAATCCACGCCGTACCTCGTAATGGAATTTGTCGAAGGTGCCCGGCTCAGCGAGTGGGTCGGTCGCGCTCCGTTGTCACCGGAAGAAATCGTCCGCCTGGGATCCCCGCTTGCGCTCGCGCTGCACCATCTTCACCGGCAAGATGTGGTGCACCTCGATCTGAAGCCGACCAACGTGCTGTACCGTGAGGGTGGCGAGGTGGTGCTCATCGATTTCGGACTCGCCCACCACGCCCATTATCCCGATCTGCTTGCCGAGGAACTCCGCTTTCCGGTCGGCAACTGGGTCTATATGTCGCCTGAGCAGGTGTTGGGGGTGCGCTGCGATCCGCGCAGCGACATCTACGCGCTCGGTGGGATCCTCTACGAACTCGCCACGGGGCGATTGCCGTTCGGAAAGCCGCATTCAATCGCCGAACTGCGCAAGCGGCTGTATCGCGATCCAGCCCCGCCGCGCGCTATCGTCTCCGAGACGCCCGAGTGGTTGCAGGAGATCATCCTTCGTTGCCTCGAAGTCGATGCCCGCGAACGCTACGCTTCTGCGGAACAGGTTGCCTTCGATCTTGCGAACCCATCAGGGGTCGCACTCACCGAGCGGGCCTCACGTCAGCACCGCGCCCGCTGGTGGGCGCTGTTGCGCCGACGAATGCGGGCGTGGCGATTTGAGCCCGCACCTTGCCCTCCTCCAGCGGGTCAGCCGCAAGTGGCGCGGGTCACAGTCGTGGCGCTCGCCCCGCGGGAGCCCGACGAACTGCTGCGTGAGGCGCTGCGCGGCGCGGCGCGACAAGTGCTTGCCTCGGATCCCGTCTGCCGCATCGCCTGCGTCACTGTCGTGCCCCCCGCTGTTTCGCTGAGTGGCGAGGGCGACGAAAATTCGGCCACTGGCCGCCATATCAGGCGCTTGGTCGAATTGCGTCGCTGGGGCAAACCATTGGACCTGCCCGAAGAGCGACTGACCTATCATGTGCTCGAGTCGGACAAGCCGGCTCAAGCGCTGGTCGATTACGTCACGATGAACGATGTCGACCAGATCCTGATTGGCGCACCCGTCAGCGGTGCGCCCGCACGCCTGTTCGCGGGCGTTTGCGCCCACGTAGTCATGGCAGTGCCGTGCAGCGTCACGGTAGTCCGTCCGCGAGGTGACGATTGAGGGGAGATCTCCCCTCAGCTTGTGATTTGCTCTAAACTCTTCACAATTGCCGCAAGGAGGAGCGATGAGCGATTTCGAAAGCAAAGGACAGCGCTTTGTAGCACTGTGGATGCTCGGCATGCTGCTGCTAAACTATCCGATCCTCACGCTGTTCAATGTTCACGGCGCGCTATTCGGCGTGCCGGTGCTCTACGCCTACATCTTCATCGCCTGGGCGGCGCTGATTGGGTTGATGGCGCTCCTCGCCGAATCCGGCGGCTAGCATTATGCTCCACGGCACCACCATCTTCCTCGTCTCCTTTGGCTACCTGGGCCTGTTGTTCGCTATTGCCTACTACGCCGACAAGCGCGCCGACGCGGGCCGAACGATTATCGCGAGTCCCTACATTTACAGCCTGTCGCTCGCGGTTTACGCGACGGCCTGGACCTTTTACGGAAGCGTGGGCCGCGCAGCAAGCGACGGGATCGGCTTCCTGCCGATCTACATCGGCCCGACGCTGATGATCGCGCTGTGGTGGGTGGTGTTGCGCAAGATGTTGCGCATCTCGAAACAGAATCGCATCACCTCGCTCGCCGATTTCATTGCCTCGCGTTACGGCAAGAGCGCGCTGCTCGGCGGCCTGGTCACCGTAATCGCTGTAATCGGAATCCTTCCCTACATCTCGCTGCAGCTCAAAGCGGTGTCGAACAGTTTCACCATCCTCGTGCAATATCCACAGATCGTCATGCCGGGCGAGATCGGTACGGCGCCGATGCGCCAGGACACGGCGCTGTGGGTGGCATTGATCCTCGCTGCCTTCACCATCGCCTTCGGCACGCGCCATCTCGACGCGGCCGAGCACCACCCGGGACTGGTGGCGGCAATCGCGTTCGAATCGCTGGTGAAACTGCTGGCGTTTCTCGCCGTAGGGGTGTTCGTCACCTTCGGCATGTACGACGGCTTCGGCGATTTGTTCGCGCGCGCGGCGGCAGCGCCCAAGCTGCTCGCGATGATGACCCCGTTCGAAGGGGTCGCCGGCAGCTACGCGAGCTGGGTCTGGCTCACGATTCTGTCGATGATGGCGATCATGTTCCTGCCGCGCCAGTTCCAGGTGGCAGTGATCGAAAACGTCGACGAAAAGCACCTCAACAAGGCGATCTGGCTGTTTCCGCTCTACATGCTTGCGATAAACGTATTCGTATTGCCGATCGCCTTCGGCGGCCTGCTGCATTTTCCGGATGGCAGAGTGGATGCCGATACTTTCGTGCTCACGCTGCCGATGGCGGAGAAAAAAGAACTGCTCGCTTTGCTGGTGTTCATCGGGGGGCTGTCGGCCGCCACCGGTATGGTCATCGTCGAGACGATCGCGCTATCGACCATGGTATGCAACGATCTGGTGATGCCGGTGCTGCTCAGGTTGCACCGCCTGCGGCTGAACGAGCGCCGCGATCTCACCGGGCTGCTGATCGGCATCAGGCGCAGCGCAATCGTGCTGATCCTGTTGCTCGGCTACCTGTATTTCAAGCTGGCCGGCGAGGCTTACGCTCTGGTCTCGATCGGTCTGATTTCGTTTGCCGCGGTCGCACAATTCGCGCCGGCGATTCTGGGGGGCATATTCTGGAAAGGCGGCACCCGCGCCGGGGCGTTGTGCGGGCTGCTCGCCGGTTTTTCCGTTTGGGTCTATACCCTGTTCCTGCCGGCTCTGGCCCACTCCGGATGGCTGCCGAACGGTCTGCTCGAGCAAGGCCCGTTCGGCATCGGGCTGCTCAAGCCGCTGGAGTTGTTCGGACTTTCGGGACTCGATGAGATCAACCACGCGATGATCTGGAGCATGATCGCGAACATCGGCGCCTATGTGGGCGTGTCGCTGTCTGTCGCGGCAAGCGCGGACGAGCACCGGCAGGCGAGCCTGTTCGTCGATGTGTTCAGACAGACCGGCGAAGCGGGCGGCGCCCGCTTCTGGCGCGGCACGGCGTCCGTCCCCGATCTGTACAACCTGCTGGCGCGGTTTCTCGGGAGCACTGCGGCAAACAATGCTTTCGGCGCGTACGCGAACGCAAGGGGGCTGCGCTGGCCCGGCGAGGATCTGATCGCGGATGCGGAACTGGTGCACTACGTCGAGGTCCAGCTCGCCGGCGCGATCGGCGCCGCGTCGGCGCGCATCATGGTGGCCTCGGTGGTCACGGAAGAGGCGCTCACCATCGACGAGGTGCGCGAGATTCTCGACGAGGCTTCGCAGGTGGTGGCCTACAGTCACCGGCTCCAGCAGAAATCGCGTGAGCTGGAGGCGGCGACAGCCGAGCTGCGCGAGGCCAATGAGCGGCTGAAGGAACTCGATCGGCTGAAGGACGACTTCGTCTCGACCGTGACGCATGAATTGCGCACGCCGCTCACCTCGATCCGCGCGTTCACCGAAATCCTGCTCGACGAGCCGGATGTCGAGCTTGGCCAGCGCAAGAAGTTCCTCGGCATCATCGCCAAGGAGACCGAGCGTCTCACGCGGCTGATCAACCAAGTCCTCGACCTGGCCAAGATCGAGTCCGGCAAGGCGGAATGGACCGCCTCGGCGGTCGACATGAAGGAGGTCATCTCGGACACGCTTGCAGCGATGGGCCAGCTGTTCGCGGAGAAGAACATCGAGTTCGAGGCGCAACTACCGGAGAAGGTTTCCGCAGTGACCGCCGACCTCGACCGCATGATCCAGGTCATGCTCAATCTGCTGTCCAACGCAATGAAGTTTTGCGACCCAAACGCCGGCTGGATCTACATTGCCCTGACCGAAATGGACGACCACCTGCAGATCGACGTGCGCGACAACGGCAGGGGAATACCACAGGAAGACCAGGCCACGCTGTTCAGCAAGTTCCGACAGGTGGGCAACACGCTTACCGACAAGCCCCATGGCAGCGGACTCGGCCTGCACATCAGCCGCCAGATCGTGGAGCACTTCGGCGGAAGGATGTGGGTGGAGAGCTCCGTCGGGGAAGGGGCGTGCTTTTCATTTACCCTGCCGACAGCCGCGACGCCGGGAAAAAGCACCGCATGAGAACCCTTGAATCCGGCTGCCTGGCGGCGCATCGCGCTCGCCACCCGGTTCCGGACTGCAGATATTGAGCCGGAAGGCGGGGGAGGCCTTTGATGGACGCGGATTCTGCGGAAAAAAGCCGCCGGGAAGTCCCGGCGGCCAGTCTGGACGAGAATGACTCTGGAGTTCAGTGTGCCGCGGCTGCCTCCGCACCCAAGCCGGTTTCGGAGCGGACCTTCTGCGCGTCGAACGCCGCCCGTTCCTTTTTCGCGCTTTCGCTGCTGTCGGTCACCGACACCACCCAGGTGACGATCAACACGGCCGGCAGCAGGAAGAACGTCGGAAAGTCGTACGGGAAGATCGCCGGACCCATGTTGAGCACCTTGGTCCATACGGTCGGGCCGATGGTCAACAGGACGATGGAGCCGATAATGCCGGTATAGCCGCCCACCACCGCGCCGCGGGTAGTCAGCCCCTTCCAGAATACCGACATGACCAGTATGGGGAAGTTGGTGCAGGCCGCGACCGAGAAAGTCAGCGCCACGATGTAGGCGACGTTCTGCTTCTCGAAGGCGATGCCAAGGAGCACAGCGATAATGCCCAGGCAGACCACCGACAGCTTCGACACCCACACTTCCTGCTTCTCGGTTGCCTTGCCCTTCATGATTACATTGGCATAGATGTCGTGCGACAGCGCCGAGGCGCCGGCCAGCGTCAGCCCAGACACCACTGCGAGGATGGTGGCGAAGGCGACCG
>PLYG01000060.1 GCA_003153335.1 Betaproteobacteria bacterium
TGACGAATGCGGTCGCGCAGCTCGGCAGCAAGGTACCACTGGATCTTTTCGCCGCTGAAGTTCTTGATTCCCGGCAGGATGCCTTTGATCAAAACGTCCGTGCCCGCTTCGGCGAAAAGCGTCGGCCGCTGGGTGATGCTATACCGCTGGTCACCCTTCTTCAGATGCATCTGCCAAGTGCGCCCATCGTCGCCGGCTGAGGTCAGCAGCAGGTCTTCGCCCAGCGTCCAGAAACTCAANNCGCTTGATGGAGTCGCAGACGTGCGTGGCGACATAGTGAAAATCCGGCTCGCCATCGGCATTTTTGCGCACGCCCTCGCCGTCGTCCTTCACGCGCAGGTAATGCCGCCCCTTCTCCTTGCCGCGGGTGATGACGATCGCTTTTGCGCGCGCATCGATGCTGTTTTCGACCAGCTCGGCCACCGCCTTGAGGGGATTGCTCTGCGACAGGGCAATGATGGTGATCGCATTCCAGTGATCGCCGATGCGCAGATTGCCTCTGGAACGCGGCCCGGTGGATTTCGACTTGGTCATGATCCCAAGCACTTTCAATAAAGCCTAGACAGACTTGCCATTTTAGCCCTCCACCGCTGTATGACAAGCTGCCTCGAGCGTTCTTGAGAGAGGGTTCCTGGACGAGTACTAGCAGGCGGGGGAAGAACGGGACAGTCTATTAGCTACAACACCGGATACGTCAATTAGCTACAATACCGGACAAGTCAATTAGCTCTCAACAGTATTCCGCCAACGCCGCAGCGCGGCAGGAGTTGCTTCGTTTCCTCTACGCCGAGTGCTGCACCCGCAACCGGGCGATCGAGCCGCGAAAGATCGTCGCCGCCCGCTAACGAAAGGACCCATCCATGACTGCATCGAGCGATGTGAAGGAAGTCGTACGCGAAAAATACGGCCAGGCCGCCTTGCGCGTGACGGCCGGCCAGAGCGGATGCTGCAGCAGCGCGCCGAGAGCAACGAGCTGCTGCGACCCCATCACCTCCAACCTGTACGACGCCGGGCAGGCGGGCGAAGTGCCCGATGCCGCGCTGAAGGCGTCGCTGGGTTGCGGCAATCCGACCGNNGGCGGCGGTATCGACGTGTTGCTGTCGGCGCGCCGTGTGGGACCTACGGGCAAAGCCTACGGTCTCGACATGACCGACGAAATGCTCGCGCTTGCCGAGGAGAGCCGACGCAAGAGTGGACTGATCAACGTCGAGTTCCTGAAGGGCGAGATCGAGCACATTCCGTTACCTGACCACTCGGTGGACGTGATCATCTCCAACTGCGTCATCAATCTTTCTGGCGACAAGGACCAGGTGCTGAAGGAAGCGTTTCGGGTGTTGAAACCCGGAGGGCGCTTCGCGGTCTCCGACGTGGTCGTGCGCGGGGAGGTGCCGGCGGCCATTCGAAAGAGCATGGAATTGTGGGTCGGCTGCGTGGCCGGTGCACTTTCGGACGCCGACTACAAGAGCAAGCTCGCCAAGGCCGGATTCGGCAATATCGACGTTGAGGTCACGCGCGTTTACAGCAGTGACGACGCGCAGAAGTTCCTGGCGGCCGAGGGCTTCGACGGCGACACCATTGCAAAAGAGGTAGACGGCAAATTCGTCAGCGCCTTCATCCGCGCCGTCAAGCCGGCCTAGTCGCCGTGTTTTTTGCCCCAGGGTAGTCGCGTGCTCGGACATCCTCAAGCCTTCGTATACAAAGCATGGAGAAGCCGATTGAAACCAGAGTGACGATGCCTCCGGGTCTGAAGCTTTGTCTCAACATGATCGTGCGCAACGAAGCCGCGATCATCGAACGCGCGCTGCGGTCCGTGGTCGGCGTGGTCGATTGCTGCGTGATCTGCGACACGGGATCGACGGATGGTACGATGGCGCTCATGCGGGCGTTCTGCGATGCGCACGGTATCGCCTGTGAGTTGCACGAGTTCGCGTTCGTCGATTTCGCGCAGGCGCGCAACGAAGCGCTGGAACGTGCACGCCACTCGCCGCTCGCTTTCGACTACCTGCTGCTGTTCGATGCCGACATGGAACTCAAGGTCGACGACCCTGGGGCGCTGACAGCATTGCGTGCCGCCGCCGCGGCGGTGCGCCAGGAGAGCGCAGCGCTGTCCTATTACAACGTGCGCCTGTTGCGCCGTAACGCCGACGCGCGTTACGGCGGCGCCACGCATGAAGCGCTGGCGGTGGCCGGCGAGGTCGTTCGCCTCGGCGGGCTGTACTTCGTCGATCACGCCGACGGCGCCAATCGTCCTGAGAAGCTGGTGCGCGATGAACGTCTGTTGCGGGCAGCGCTGGAGCACGATGCCGGGGATGCGCGGTCGATGTTCTATCTTGCGCAGACGCTGCGTGACGCGGGGCGCCACGCTGAAGCCGCCGACTGGTACGCGCGGCGCGGCGCCGCCGGCGGCTGGGAAGAAGAGCGCTGGTACGCGCGCTACCAGATGGCGCTTTGTCAGCTCGACCTGGGCGACGCTCCCGGTTTCATCACCGGGAGCCTCGACGCCTATGCGCTGCGTCCCGCGCGGGCCGAGCCCCTGGTGCGGCTCGCCCGCCACTACACTGATAGCGGCAAGCACGATGCCGCACTGTTGTTGCTGGAGCAGGCGGCGCGCCTGCCATGGCCGGCAGACGATCGCCTGTTCGTGGAGCGCGAGGTCTATGGCGATGGCGTGCGCGAAGCGATTTCGATCAGCGGCTACTTCAGCGCGTTGCCCGAGCGGCGGGAGGCCGGTCGCCGCGCTTGCGAAGCGCTCGCCGTCGATGCCGGCGTCGCGCCGCAACGCCGGTGGACCGCGCGCAGCAATCTGTTGTTCTATGCCCAGCCGCTGGCAGCGCTGTGCCTGGGGACACGCTTCCACGCGATCGACATCGCGCTGCCCGCGCCGTTCGTCGCGACCAATCCCTCGTTTGTCGGCGACGGTGCCGGGTATCGCGGCGTGGTTCGCGGCGTCAACTACCGCTTGCACGAGGGGCGCTATCAGATACTCGACGATGATGGCTGCATCCGCACGCGCAATTTCCTGGTGCGGCTCGCGGCCGACTTCACGCTTGTCGACCTGCATGAGATGCGCGACCTGTGCACGTTGCCACGTTTTGCCGCTGCACGGGTCCTGGGCTTCGAGGACTGCCGGCTGTTTCGCTGGGCGGGCGATTGGTGGTGCTCCGCGACGGCACGCGATCTGGCCGCGGATGGACGGGCAACGATGGTCCTGCTGCGCCTCGACGACGCCGGCGATATCGCGGATGCCCATGTGCTCAGTGGCTATGGCGACGGGCTGCATCAGAAAAACTGGATGCCGCTCGTCGACGAGCGATTGCGCTTTGTCTACAGCGTCGGACCGACGATCGTGCTCGATGCCAGCGCGGGTGATGGTTCGTTTATCGTTGAGACCGGCGTTGACCCCGGCATCGCGATCGACCACTGGCGCGGCGGGCCGCCGCTGCTCGGATGGGATTCAGGTTACCTCACCCTCGTGCACGAGGCCAAGGACACGCCCCACGGACGGCAGTATGCGCATCGCTTCGTCGCCTTGGACGCGCAGTGCCTCCCGGTCGCGGCCAGCGATGCCTTTTTCTTTCGTGCGCTGGGCGTTGAATTTGCCGCGGGACTCGCGCCCGGTCGCGACGCCGATGAGCTGATCGTCAGTCTTGGCGCGGATGACCGCAGCGCCTGGCTCGCGACGATTCCCGCGGCCGCCGTCCGAGCGGCATTGCGACCACTCACGGCGGATGTTGGGGGGCCACGCCGCGCTTGAGTGCAGCCGGCGTTGAGCTTGCCGGCGACTGGGAAGTGCAAATGCAACAGGCCGGTTCCGTGGCCAATGAATTGCGCGCGTTCTTGTTGGCACGGCCGGATGCGCCGTGTAGTATGCGTGGATAATTTCCACGAGCAGGGGATCTTCATGGTGACTTCGCGGCGCGATTTCCTTGGACGGTCGTTGGTGTGGACCCTTTCGACCACGTGGGTCGGCGCCACGCTCGATGCATGGGGGCAGGCCGCGCCGCTGCTGCTCAACTATCAGGGCCGCTTGACCGATCCCGCCGGGGTGCCGCGCAATGGCGCCTTCACGATGGGCTTTCGCATCGTTGACGCGGCCGGCGGCTCGCTCGGTTGGGCGGAAACGCAAACCGGCATCAGCGTCAACAACGGCTTTTTCTCGGTATTGCTCGGCAAGGTCACCCCATTGTCCGCGGCGCTGTTCCAGGGTCCGCCGACCGATACCTTTGGCCCTGTACGTTTCATCGAAGTGACTATAGGGGGCGAGACGCTGGCACCGAACATTCGCATCGTCGGCGGGGCGTGGGCGATCGGCACCACGACCGGACCGGCCGGACCCACCGGATCGGCCGGACCCACGGGGCAAGCGGGATCCACCGGATCGGCCGGACCCAGCGGGCAAGCAGGACCCACCGGACAAGCGGGATCCACCGGATCGGCCGGACCCAGCGGACAAGCAGGACCCACCGGGCAAGCCGGACTCACCGGGCAAGCCGGACAAGTAGGACCCACCGGGCAAGCCGGACCCACGGGACAAGACGGACCAACCGGACAAGCCGGATTCATCGGACCAACCGGACAAGCCGGAACCACCGGGCCAACCGGAACCACCGGGCCAACCGGACAAGCCGGAGTGAGCCCGGTTTGAGCCACCGGACAGACCGAAGCGCAGGGATGAGAGCGCCCGATCCGGGTGACCGCACCGATGGCCTGACCGGGTTGGCATGATTCGCCCTCGATAGGAACCTACGATGTCGCTTGCCTCTCTCTCCCGGTCCGCTGCCCAACGTGCCCCCCGGCGCACGCTGGCCATGTGGACGCTGGTCGCGGCGCCCGCCGCGCAGGCCGCATCGAGCGCCTCCTACCAGATCTCCAGCACCGTCGTCGATGCGGGCGGCGGAACATCCGCTTCGCCGAGCCACCAACTGACGGCGTGCATCGGGAGCGAGATTGCGGGCGCGTCGTCGAGTGCAAGCTATCGGGTCGACACGGGTTGCGGGCCGTCTGCCCTTGCGATCGCGAGCGATTTCCCTCTTGCAGGAACTGGCGACAACGCAACGCCGATCCCCGCGCTTTCGGGACTTGCCCTCGCCTTGCTGGTCGTCGTACTCGCGGCCGCGGCGATGAAGCGATTGCGCGCATCTCCCCGCTGACGTCACCTCGCGGGCAGCGCATCGTTCGCTGCCGACATATGAGCGTCACGCTGGTCACCGGCTTCATCGATCTTGGCAAGAGGGAACCACGGCCGCCGGGAAAGGCTCTCGCCGACTATGTCGAGTGCGCGCGCTGGCTCCTTGATGCCGCAGCACCGCTCGTGGTCTTCGCGGAACCGCACGTGCTTGCACGTTTACTCCCCCTGCGCCGGGGTGATGCGCCGACCCGCTGGATCGCGATCGAGTTCGAGTCACTGCGCTGGCATCCGGCGCTCGATCGAATCGCGGCGGCCGCCACCGGACCCGCTGCCCGCTGGCTCAATCCTACCAAGGACACGCCGCGCTATCTCGCCGTAATTTACGAGAAGACCGAACTGCTGCGGCGCGCGACGCGCGAGAACCCATTCGCAACGGATACGTTCGCGTGGATTGATCTAGGCATCGCGCACGTTGCGACCGTCGTGCGGAGAGTGGCGCTGTCGGCACTCGACGCAGGGCTTGCGGATCTGGTGGCAGCAACGAGCCGCCCGGGACCATTGCGACTCTGCGCGATCGAGGCCGTCGCCGAAGACATCGTTGCAAAACGCGAGGCTTATTACGCCGAGCCACGCTGGCCCGTAGCCGGGGGCGTGCTCGCCGGAGCTGCAACCGATCTTGCGTGGTTTGCCGACGCCGTCGCCGCCGAGATCGACGTCTGTCTTGCGCAGGGCATCGCGACCACCGAGGAGATGATCTGGGGGGCGCTCCTGCATCGCCATCCGGGGCGCTTCGCCTGCCATTACGGGACCCACGGATCCTGCCTCGCCAACGTCACGACACCCCGCGCCGACATCCACATGATTCTCGATGCCGCGTGGCGAGCGCTCGAGCGCAACTGCCGGAGCGCGGGGGAATCCCGCCTCGCGTTTGTAGCGCCGGTGCTCGACCCAGCGGACGCGTCGACATGGCTCGCGCTCGGGGCATGCCGGTTGGCGCTGGCAACGCGCTGGGGCTCGCCCGAAGACGCGCGCGTTGCGGCGATGGCGCTACTCCACGCCGCTTGCTGCGACCCGCACAAGCGTGAACAACTCGCCGGTGCGTGGTCGCGGCTTGGCCCGGATCTCGCGCCCTACGCGGCCGACACGCCTGTACCGGTGTTTACGCCGCAAGCCGGCGACATGAGCCGAGGATCGAGCCGAACAATGAAGATGACGTTGCTCACGCTGGGATTCTCACGCGACCGGCCGTTGCAATTGGAAGGGCTGGTGGACTCGCTGGCGCGGCACACCTGCGGGTGGGATGGACCTATGCGGGTGCTGTTCCGGTCCACCACGCCTGAATCAGACGAGGCGTATCGCGCCCTGGCCGCGCGGCGACCGCTGACGCTGGCGCTCGAGCGCGACGAGGAGGCCGACTGGGACAGACAGTTGAGGCGCCATCTGTCCGCCGCCGAGTTCGTGCTTTTTGTCGTGGACGACACGATCTTCGTGGCGGACTGGGATGCGCGCGATCCGATACGCGCGTTGCGCTCCCACTCCGAGATCGCCGGCGTCAGCCTGCGTCTCGNNCTATCCGATCGACCGGCAGCAATCGTGGCCTGAGGACGCCACTCGGCTCGCGGACACGCCTGAATTATGGAAGTACCGGTGGGATGGCCGCGAGGGAGACTTCGGATATCCGCTGGAGGTTTCGAGCTCCGTCTATCGCACCGCCGACGTCCTGCGATGGCTCGCCGAGGCGCCGCGCGGGCGAGTTCGCGCGCCTAACTCGCTCGAAGACTTTCTCTCCCGCCAGCGCCACCTGGCTGCGCCGCAGCTCGCTTGCTATGAGACGAGCCGCGCCTTCGCAGCTTCCTGGAACTCGGTGCAGGTCGACAGGCCGCCTAATCGGCACGGCGGCCAGTCTGCGTATGCGTGGATGAAACTGGAGCGGCAGCGGCTCGATGTTGCGGCGTACGACGGATACAACCCCCGCGCCTGCCATGAGGAGGCACCGCTGCATCTCACATTCCGGTCAGGTCCGGACGGAGAGATGGACGGCGTGGATGGCGTCGCCTTTATCAATCTCGAGCGCCGCCCCGATCGCCGGAGCCACATCGAACACCAGTTGCTGGAAGTGGGGCGCATCAGTCCGTCCCGCGTGTGTCGCGTGCCCGCGTACGATGAGCCCGGGCAGCCTGCGGTCGGCTGTCTCAAGAGTCACATCGCCGCAATCGAAACGGCGCGGGTGCGGGGCTGGCGCGTGACGCTGGTCGTGGAAGACGATTTCACTTGGGCCGAGCCTCTTGCTCTCGCGCGGGTGCGTGCGTTCCTCGATCGAAACCAGCACGACTTTGCTCTCGCCCTGCTTACCTCTTTCAACACGCTTTCAGACGACGCGCGTCCGGATGACGGCGGGGTTGCCCGCATCACGCGCGCTCACAACAGTGCCGGCTATCTCGTTCATCACTCCGCGCATCGGCGGCTCCTGGAGCTGTGGCGCGAGGCGCTTCCGAAGTTCGAGGCCACCGGTCAGCACTGGCTCTACGCCAATGACGCCGCGTGGCACGCGCTCATGCGGGAACGACCCTGCTTTGCGTTTGTCCCGCCGCTCGGCTATCAGCAGCCGGGGCACAGCGACATTCGCGGCGTGTGGGTGGACAACTCCGGATGTCCGGGCTCCTTGACGCTGTCTGCGCGCAGGCGAACAATGCCGGATAACGCGCGCACATGACGACCACGACCTCAATCGAACTGCTGATCGAATCGGTCCGCGCCTGGGCCGAGGTGGCAAGGCGCGTCGTCGTACTCACCGGTGCCGGCATCTCCACCGAGTCGGGGATTCCGGATTTTCGCGGGCCGCAAGGGGTGTGGACAAAGGACCCCGCAGCGGAAAAGCTCTCCGACATCCATTACTACGTCGCCGATCCCGAGATCCGGAAGAAGGCGTGGCAGGCGCGCCTTGCGCATCCGGCGTGGTCGGCGCGGCCGAACGCCGGCCACGCGGCGCTCGTCGAATTGGAGCGGCGCGGAAAGCTGCATGCGCTCATCACGCAGAACATCGATGGTCTGCACCAGAAGGCGGGCAATTCGCCCGGACGGGTGATCGAAGTGCACGGCACGGTGCACGACGTCGTTTGCCTTGCCTGCGGCTGGAAGGGACCGATGCAGGCGACCCTCGATCGGGTGCGCGCGGGCGAAGCCGATCCGCCCTGCGATTGCTGCGGCGGGGTCCTGAAGAGCGACACGGTCTCGTTCGGCCAGGCGCTCGTGCCGGAGGTGATCGAGCGCGCGATGCAGGCCGCCGCTGAGGCGGAGCTGTTTCTCTCGGTCGGGACGAGCCTGCGGGTCTATCCGGTCGCGGGCACTGTGTCAGCGGCGAAGCAATCGGGCGCACGCGTGGTGATCGTGAACGCCGAGCCGACGCCTTTCGACGCCATCGCCGATGCCGTCTTCTATGGTGCGATTGGCGAGACGTTGCCGCGCATCGTAGGTATGGCGGACACCATCACCTAACTATCATCGAACGCGGCACACACGCAGCCAGCGCTTCATTTCTTCAGTCGCTTCGTCCAGTCCTCCGGTGTTTGTCTTGGGCTGGTATAGCCGGCGCCGTCAAGGCACGTCGTTGACATCCCCCGGTGGCCCCTCGTGGTGGGGATGCGTCGCATGGGCCGGCTGGACCGGCTCGCGGCCTGCGGGCACCACGCGCGCCAAGAACGCGATCACGGCATTGCCGAAGATATCGTTGCGGTCTCCCGCCACCATGTGCGCCGCTCCGGTCACATTGACGTACTCGCTGTGCGGACACAGCTTCAGAAACTCCTGTGCGCCCTCTTCACTGAGCACGTCCGACAGCCCGCCCCGCACCAGCAAGGTGGGCAGGATCAGCCTGCGCGAACAGGCTTCGAGGCGTTGGCGGCGTTTCTCCAGATCGGGCCGCGCGGTGCGGAAGCGCGGGTCCCAGTGCCAGCGGTACTTGCCGTCTGCGTGCAGCCGCACGTTCTTCGCCAGGCCATCGAGGGTACGCGGGCGGCTGCGGTGGGGCTGGTAACTGGCGATAGCATCGGCCACCTCCTGGAGGGAATCGAACCCTTCGGGTTTCTGGCTCATGAATGCCTGAATCTTGTCGATGCCCGCCGGCTCGATGCGCGGACCGATATCGACGATGACCAGCGCGGTGGCATCGACGTGATCCTCGCCCACGGCAACCAGGCTCGTGCCCCCGCCCATTGAGGCGCCGACCAGCACCGGACGGCGGTTGCCCAGCGCGGCGACCACGCACTTGAGATCCTCCACCATCACGTCCTGGCTGTACAGGCCGTCGGGCGCCCAATCCGAATCACCGTGGCCGCGCGCATCGAAGGCGACGGCGTGATAGCCGGCCGCACCCAGTTTCTCGCCCGCACCCTTCCACGCGTGGCGGGTCTGCCCGCCGCCGTGCTGGAGAAGCACAAGCGGCCCGCTCGGGTCGCCCCAGGAATCCCCCGCGATCCGCACCCCGCCCGCGCCTGGCCAGAAGTGCATTGGGTCGGGGGTGCCGGGAAGTCGTGTGCCTGCGCTCATGGGACGAAGTATGGCTCAGTTGGCCTTGAAAAAGTGGCTAGCAAAAGCTTTACCAATCTGGTAAACTCTTCTTAGTTCCCATAGTCCAATGGATATCGATTTTTCAACCGCCAAACTCCAGGCAACGACCCGGTACCGACGAACGCGGATAAATCGATTGCCTGGAATCAAGTCAATAAAGTACGAATCGTTTTCATAGAGGATTACCATGACTGACGTCGCTCGCGCATTTGCGCCGGAATGGGTGTCGCCTCCGGGGAGCACGGTCGCCGATCTGCTCGAGGAACGGGGCTGGACCCAGCAGGCGCTCGCCCAACGTTCGGGGTTCACCACCAAACACATCAGCCTGCTGATTAACGGTAAGGCACCAATCACCGAGGATACAGCTGTGAAGCTGGAGCGCGTGCTCGGCAGCACCATGCGCTTCTGGATGACGCGCGAAGCGCAATACCGGGAAGCGCTCGCGCGACTGAGCGAACGCAAATCGCTATTGGGCAGGGCTGAATGGTTGCAGCGCCTGCCAATCAAGGAGATGGTGCGATTCGGCTGGATTCGATCTTTCGAGAACAAAGGCGATCAGGTTCGCGAATGCCTGCGCTTCTTTGGCGTGGCTTCAGTGGACGCTTGGGAAAAACAATACGCGGATCCGCTAGTCGCCTTCCGTGCATCGGCCAAGCACGGCAGGGAGGTCGGTGCAGTCGCCGCCTGGCTCCGGCAGGGTGAGCGGGAGGCGGAGCATATTGCCTGCAAGCCGTTTGATAAGACAGCGTTCAGACAGGTGCTCACGCAAGCACGGGAACTGACCAATGTGGGCGACCCAGCCGTTTTCATCTCTCGTTTGGTGGAAACTTGCTCCCAGGCTGGCGTTGCGGTTGTGTTGGTACCGACGCCGAAGGGCTGTCCGGTGAGCGGGGCGACGCGCTGGCTGAGCGCAGAGAAAGCGCTACTCATGCTGAGTTTCCGCCACAAGTCTAACGACCATTTCTGGTTTTCTTTTTCTCACGAAGCAGGACACTTGCTGCTTCACGGCAAAAAATTGCTCTTTGTTGAGGTCGAAAATCGAATCGATGGCGAGGATGAACGCCAGGCCGATGTTTTTGCCGGTAATTGGCTGATTTCGCCTGCCGATGCGGCACGGCTGCCGTCCGTGCCGAAAACGCTACACGCCGCGCAGGTCTTCGCCAAACGAATCGGCGTGGCACCGGGAATCGTGGTCGGGCGAATGCAGAAAGACGGCTTGTTGCCGTGGACGCATCTCAACGGGCTCAAGATTCGTTACCGCTGGGCGCATGAAGCCTGAGTGACGATCAACCACTGCCTGTAAGGCGAGGATACGAGCATCTGGCTTAGCCGGTGATGACGTAGCGTACCGTGGGGCCGCGATTCGGGGTCGGAGAATTCGTTGTGATCAGTCTGCCAGAACGCGTTGCGCAATTCTGACAGTTTCGGGCATTCAAAGATGAAACCGCCCGGGTCTACCGGGCGGTTTCTGTTCGGACGGAGAAATCACTCCCGGACTGGCGTGACAGGCTGTGGCGTATTGGCCTGCAGAGGCACGAAGATCCAAAGCAGGACGTACATGATCACGCCAATGCCGTGGAGCAACGCTGTCAACACGAACAGGATGCGCCATGACCACGAGGGAATTCCCGTTACCTCGGCCAGGCCGCCGCACACGCCGCCAATCCAGCGGTCTGTGATCGAACGTCGAAACTGATTGAGCGCCGACGCTGGTTCGCTTGGCTTTTCGGTTTTCGGCTTGGCGTCTTCCGCCGCGCCTTCCAACAGGCGCTTCTTGGCCAACGTAAACTCCTCATCGGTGAGCGCACCCTGTTCACGCAAGTTGTGGAGCTTCTGCAGGTCATCTGCCAGATTCATGATGGTCCTTCTTTGCGAATATGCACTTTACCGCCGGGCTCGGCGGCACATGCGCAAGATAGTCCCAGGTGGCGCCGGTGTACAGCCTGCTGCGACGAAATACAGAGGGCGATGGCCGAATTGCGGCTGGTCATTGGCTCAATGAAGGCATCTACGACAAAAGGGGAAGCTCGCGGGTAGCATCGGGCCGAATAGGCGGCGAGTTCCTGCCAGCGCCGCGCGGTGCGCTCGGCGACGGTGAAAACTCAAGCCACCATCACGCGGCCTTCTTCACGAGCAGCCGCACGCTCAGCCCAGCGCGGGTGGCGATGTTGACCAAGGCGTCCAGGCTAAACAGCCCGATCTTGCCCTTGAGCAGGGCGTTGAGGCGCGGCGTCGTCAGGCCCAGAACCTCGGCCATCGCCGCTTGCGGTGCGCCGCTTTTCTGGCAGCAGACCTCGATGCGCATCATCAGTTCGGCGCGCAGCTTCAGGTTCTCGGCCTCGTCCTTGTCGAATCCGATGTCGGCAAAGACATTGCCGGACCCGCGGGTGATCTTCAATTTCTTGGTCATCGCTACTTTCTCTCCTGTACCAAGTCCCTGAACCGCCGCCGGGCAAGCTCAATGTCCTGCTTCGGGGTCTTCTGCGCCTTCTTCTGGAAAGCGTGAAGCACGTAGATCGCGTCCGCGAACCTGGCCACGTAGATGACGCGGAAGGCGCCGCTATCCTCGCGCACCCGAATCTCGTTGACCCCGAGCCCTACCGAAGGCATCGGCTTCCAGTCGGCAGGATCCTTGCCGGCCTGGACGCGCTCGAGCTGATACCCTGCCTCGCGCCGCGCTTCACCCGGAAACGCGCTAATGCGTTCCTGGCTATCCCCGATCCACTGGACCGGCTTGAGTCGCATATTATCAGAATTGGTAATTCAGGCAAGATCAGCGATCCGCCCGCAGGTTTTCGGGGCGCCACCGGAGGGCGAATTGCTCCGGTGACTTTCGACGTTCCGGTGCAGCGGCAGCTTCCCGGATACCTCTTTCAGCGATGCATTCAGGGATCAAGGCGGTCGTACTGTACGCCAGATTACCCCGCCGCGCCGACCGTAACCTCGTCGCAGCCTACTACAAGGTCGCTGCACTGTTCGTTGTGGCGATCAAGAATGGGATATCTGGCGGGAGGGCGGCCACCGAGATAGCGTGTCACGACGCGCCATCACATGCCACAAATCCCGTCATCATCAAGGCCTGCCTGAATTCAGTCGTGTCACCGTGGAGCACCAAGCAGCACTGCATCGCAACAAAAGTGATGGGTGGGACGATGGGTGTCACGTCCGCCAAGCCTGTTTGTACAACTAGTGCATGCGGCGTCTTAAGCCCGCTTCGGTATCTTCACGGCTTGCGTCGCGATCGTAAGTATCGGCCATCGCCATAAGAAGCTTTGAAGCCACGAAAGGGTGCGAAATCTGAAGCGCAAGACCCCAGTTTAGATACTTGACCGCCAACTCGCGCTCTTGGTTGCCCCCTTCGGCGCGCCAGTGCACGCCACGCGAGTTATACGCTTCGGTGCGTGCGCCGCCCATCATGGACTCGGACTGAATTTCCTCCATTACGTCTCGCACAGGCTCACACGGCCACACCCCGTCCTTGCCGATCGGCGATCTTGACAGTAATTTCCCGAGGCACATGTCGGCCACGTCACCGCGAGCCTGTTCCGCGCATGACTGGCGAACCGTCTCAATCCACCTTGCAAGATGTTGCGCCTCCAGTTCGTCGACCAAATTGCGGCCAGGGATGCGCTCTATCGCTTCGATCAGTTTGTAGCCGCGTTCCGCCATGTCCACTACGCGCTCTGACGGGACTTGGAATTCCACGGGATCGGGTGCGCCGTCCGTCCGTTTGTATGTCCACGCGATCGCATGAACGAAAAAGTTGGGGTTTGCTTCGACGTAACGTTCCAGATTCGGGATTCCGTAGTCCGCCTTCTCCCCGTGAGGCGCAAGTGCATCAATGTAGGCGAACTCCAGTCCGGCCTTTTGATCCATCGTCAGCGTCGGGCTGCGGTCTAAGCATTTGAACGTCTCGACAACGTAGTACTGCTCGAGCATGTATTGACCCGGCTGGTCATTGCCAACCTTCGCCATCTCAGAGAGTAAGCGGAAAAGGACTTGCGGATCGACTTTACTTAGCTCCAATCGAATACAGGAAAACGCAGCTCGCGGCCTTCCCGCCTTCAATAACCGTTCGACTCCCTCAAGGGACTCCGGATTCGCGGCTCCAATCCAATCAGGCGCGACCTCACGCCAATACTTTGCCTGCGCATTTATACTCAGCCCATCAACTAGCGACCACGAACTCTTGCAGAATGGCGCAAGCAAAAGGAGCTGGACCATACCTTCGTCGGAAAGCTCTTTTCCGATGTTCTCGAGAACTGCTTCCCGCTGCTTGGGATCCGAGATCGCGTGCAAAGCGCCCGAGATAAGGCTTTTGTGAGAGTGGACTTCGCCCTCACCAGCTAGGATCGGCATGAGAGCTAGGCGCAATAGCTCTCGCAGTTCGTCTTCGCAACGTACAGCATTGGTCGCAAGTGTCCCCACTACCCAAGAAGCTTTTCCGCGGCGGGAGAGCTCCAATATTCCGTCAAGTCCGCGTTGTGAGAAGACTTCGCGCAATGCGTCAATTCGAAGATTTTGGATCCGCTCATTTCGCTTTTCGTAGTCGATCTGCGCGATACCCCGAATCTCGTCGGCGGATTCCTCGACCCAACCACTGCGGAATAACCACAAGTGCTTATGCAGAAGATCGCTTGGCTCGAGCGCGGCGTAAACAGCCTTGCCCGCAGTTACCACGGCAGTTGCGTTTGCATTGTTCTTGGCCCGCACAGCGGCACGCCGCGAGAGTGTTGCAGTTCGGACTTTCTCCCTCATAGCGGCCTTGTCGGCATCACTAGCCTTACTCCTTGCCCACTCCTCGACTAGCGCCCAAACTCTGTCTTGATCGGCCGGTGAGAGATCGTGGAGGCGCTCAATCAAGTCGGTCAACTTCGAAAGTGAATGATCCTTCCAAGTCAACGCCATTTCGACCATCTCACCGACGAAGTTGAGTACAGGCCCCCAGGTGGGAAACGGCTCACCAAATCCGTGGCCGTCAGGGCGCCAACGCGGCTTGTGGTTGTAGTGCCCAATTTGATGGTGCGTGCCGAACTGAGCGACGCAGATCTTCCAGGCAACCTCTGGAAACTTTTCGGCTAAAGCCTTCATGAGTTCGACCCGTTGCTCATGGCTTGCCGCAGTCTGTGGCATCCAAGCTCGAAAGATGGACTCGAGCGAGTTAGTCGGCTTGTTCACCCAGTTGTCATTGATTTGGACCTGAGCCAAGCGCGCCAATATGGAGACTGCACGGGGAAGAGTTCGCGGGTTCCAAGAAAGGCCTTCCAATGCCCAGAGCAGACCCGAGCGACTTGGGCCGCGGCCAAACGCACCAGGGTCGACGGGCCGAAGAAGGCCCAGAACTGCGGGTTCAGCTGTATGCAGGTCGCGTTCGAGAATCGAAAGGAATTCATCGGGAGCAGCTTCTGCATAAGTGGGAAGATCGCGATCGTTTGCTTCTAACACACGCGTAGTTAAGGGCAGTGGAAGCAAATCTCTCACTACCCGTATCGCCTCGGTTTCAGGGTCGATCCCCAGACGACTCTTGAATAGATGCGGGCCATGCACAGACAGCAAGACCAGTGTTTCGGAGATGCCTTCGCGAAATGCGGCGGAAAATTCACGCGTCTTTCCGTGAATGGCCGCGGCCCAACGCTGATCATCGGGAAGATCCAGCGCTGGGTCGTCTTCGCCGAGCACCATCCGCGCCAAAGCAAAGTAACGCTTCAGGTCGTCAACCGTTATCGCACCCGCGATGGCGTATAGCAAGTCAATCTTTGAAATGACGCCTCTATAGCCGCCGATTGACCAGAGCGGGGCATCGTTCAGTTTGGCGAGTCTTTGGCACCCTCTCTCAAGTTCGGCGTAGGAGTCAACCCCAGCCAGAAGCGAAAGTCCAAGCTGTTCAGCCTCGTTCTGGCTGTTCCATGCACCCACAAACAGGAACGGCACAAGACTGGTCGCGGTAGGATGGTCAGCCGCCCATTCTGGCGTTCGCACCGCATCCACACGGGAGAGTTGTCGGCGCAGAACGGTCAGCGAGCGCCCGGAAGCCTTCGTTAGCCGAGAAATATCGTCGCGCTCGACAACCATTTCTTCGAGCGCTTTGTTGAATGTTTCGTAGTTCGCCGGCTCAAGAGCGATGTGAGGCTTGCTAATCACGGCGTTGCGCGGGTAGACAACGATCGAATGCATCGACTTCGCAAAGGGCGCAAGTTCGCGTTCCACTTCGCGCTGATGCACAACTGGAATAATGGACTGAGCACCTGCCGCTAGGCGTGGCAAAACCCCGGGCGCATCAAACACCAAGACACGGTCGCGAAATGAGGAAAGTTCGCTGCCGCCGCGTTCTCCAAGTGATTGTGCAAGGAAGGCGAGTGCCTCCTCGGTCGAATCAGCAGCGATCAATATCGGGCCCTCAGGGGGATTCGATAAGAGTGATAATAGCGTCCCTTTTGTCGCGTCAACTGCCGGGCCAAAAAAAACGCCGCTCAATGGAGGAATGGACGCATTTGCCCAGTCCGACCAGCACTTGTCGAGTGTCCGAACGTGCTCTGCGGAAATGCGGGTTTCATTTGCGAACCACGCCTGTCCAGGCAGAGACTGCTCCAGCCATTGCTCAAGGTCGCTCGCATCGTAAGCACGCACATCTTTCCAAAGCTTTTTCGCCGCTTGCTCGGCAATCCAAGCGGACTTGCGATGCCAGCGACGGGGGCTCACGAAAACAAACGTTGTCTCGCCGCGCACCAATGGATCGATCGCCTTTACGCTCTTCTCGAAGTCGTCGTCCGCCTTTGCTCTGGGGTCTTCGTTGGTACCGAATTCCCAGCCGGATCGGCCGGCGGGAACCCAAGGCGTTGCTTCGCTTGCGTGCACGAACCCGTCCCAGCCCGGTCTCTCCGCATCGTCGTTCCCCGGGAAATCGACGCTGGTTAACGCTCTTCCGGTCGAATGAACCAGCGTGCGCAGGAAAACGGCAAAACGACTCCGTGCAGGAATGTTGTGCGAGGCCCATCGCTCAACGTCGTTGGCTTTGATGGCCAAGAAGGGTGGCACATATGCTCTTGCCGATGCCGGCGGGTGCTTCTGCCGAGCTTGTGCTTCGTCATAGATAGCTTGCATTTTCAGTAGGTCCTCGCGCGGGTACTTAAATGCCCTTTCAAGCCGCGCCGCCATTTCCGCCGACAAGGAAGCATTGCCGTTTAGCAGATTCGAAAGCGCGGGCCGGCCCACACCGATGAGCGCCGCCGCCTTTGTCACGGACATCCCACGCGGGATAACTTCAGCCCGAATTCGGCTCCCTGGGTGTGGCACGGGGTGACTGTCGACAGGATTGGGCATGGGGTCCCTGATGGTTGGAGCGGGCGCGAAGCGCAATTGTACTGCGTAGCGCTACACAGTACAAGTGGAAGCATAAATATGGACCCAACAGGCTTGACTGCGCCTTTTTTACGTTTTGGGCTGGCTAGACGGCTTACAGTTTAGGTGGGATGAGATCGTCGCTTCGTGCTCCTTGAATTTTCCCTGAAGCAGGTTACGCAACTCGAGTAGTCCATCTTCAGCCAGGAGGTGATCGAACTCTGCAGCAGTCAATCCGATTTGGCGCGTGTACTTGTCGAGGACCGTTGCAGGAGCCACGTCGCGCTCGTTCGCGACGGCATGGGAAGCTTCCGATCGAGAGTGCCGCCCCGTACGGACAAGGTGCACTACTTCGAGGATCTGCTGCAATGCGAGTGGCACGCCGCGGGGATACTGAGGCGTTTCTGGAATCGCAACGGTTGTCTCCGCCGTTGCGGAGGACGCAACGGGAGAGCGTTTGGAGAGAAGCGCCCGGCGAAGGATTCCGTTTGCGGTCGCATCGACAAAGGGCGTATCCCGTTGGCGCTTTAGTTCTTCCGCACGAGCCACGAGGAACGAGTGAACATCGTCGTCAATTTCGATCTGACGCATACGCATGACCATCTCCCACTGAAGTGACACTTCAGTGTACTTCAGTTAATTGCAGTAAGTCAACCAGCGCGATTTGCTTCACTGGAGTCTGCGTCCGACCATCCAATCGTGGAGCATCCTTGAAGCGCGAGCGTTGCGATACCATGTCACGACATGTCTTGCCGTGTAATAATTCTTTTATTATCAATGACATGTTATAATTTTACCCATCGTGGCGGAGGGTACCGCTGGCCGCCAAAATCTTTCGACAAGGTGGTGGAAAGATGGGTAGTTCCACACCCAGCAGAGCGTATCACTACATATCAAGCCGGACGATGGGTGAGACGATGGGTGGGAACCCGTTATGCCCGGAACTGCGATGCGGCACAAGGGCCGATGGCGGAGAGGGCGGGATTCGAACCCGCGTTAGGCTATTAACCTAAACACGCTTTCCAGGCGTGCGACTTCAACCGCTCATCCACCTCTCCGGAGGGCGCGATTTTACTCTACTTCCGTCAATGGCCCGCTGGCTATCGGGGGCATTGGACGGGCGGCCCCCAAACGCCGGGACCCGGCGGCGCGAAGGAGAAGACACTGGCTTCCCACCTTCGCGGGAACGACAATAAGGTTTCTGGCGCTGACCTATTGGAGGGGTCTATCGTCTTCTGGTTTCGCCTCGGCTGCCCAGTAACCGGAACGTCCGTAGTGGTTGTGAATTACCACCTCCTGCTCACGATCGAGCGGCACTGCCAAGTCGTACGGCGGGGCGTCCTTGATTGCCTGCCGCGTCAAACTGACCAGGACTTCGGAATCGGACCAGCTCACGTCCTTGATCCATTCGGGCGCGACAAGTACCTGGTGGCCGAGCCACCAGTTGCCCGTATCCACAATGATGTAGCGAATGGCCCACGTATCCTCATCGACAAGCAACCCCCGCACATGACCGATGTCGCCATCGGTCGCATGGATGTGATATCCGATCATTGCATTGCAGCTTTGCAGGTGGGGATCTTCATGCTGATGCTGCGCCTCCTCAGCACGGGCGTAAGCTTCCTGCGTCTCCGGCGGTTCGGCAGGCGCCGACGAAACGAGATTGCCGAAGCCGCCCATGCCCGCCATCAGCGGTTCCGGGTAAGCTCCCATCCCCCAGATTCCGGCGCCGCCCCAGTAGTAGGGATAGCCGTAGTAGTCATGGAGCACCTCTTCGTACTGGCGCGAGACCGGTTTCTCGGTGTCGACGTCGGGACTGTTCGTCACTTGCTCTTTCGTGATCGCGGCGGGAAGTACCCTGCTCGTCCAGTCCGGGTGGCCGATCGCGACGGGCGAGATCAACACCTTGCGGTCCGAAAGCCATGTTCCGGTGTCGACTACCAGGTAGCGAATGACCCAGGAGTGGTCATCGAAATAAAAATCCTTCACGTGACCGATATCGCCATCCGTCGCGCGGATGGCGTAACCCAGCAGATCGTTCATGCTTCGTAACATGTGTCTTACTCCTTCGCGAGCGTCAAGGAACGGAACAGTCGACGTACTGGAAAAGGCGGGGACTGACTCCGGACCTGGGGCATATTTCGAACAGGATTAGAGCATACTTCTAAATGACGTGATCCGCGTTGTCAGTTCGGTAGCGCACAGCGGCCGGCGGGCTGCTATGCAGGCGCGGACGATGGTTGCCACTGCCGACACAGGAGGATGGAACCGAGGAAACTCCGCTAGAATGGTTCAGGAGATCGACATCGACCATGCAGCATGAGCACCAGAGCGAGCTGAACAACCAGCCCAAACAGCGGGAGCCGGCGGTTGCGGCGCAAGTTCGTTTGCCCGCATGCGAGCACCACTCATGAAGGCCTTGCCGGTGCGTGCGGATTTTTCCGGACTCCGTGATTTCATCGCCACGGCCTTCCGCCGGCTTGGCATGCCGGATGCCGACGCGATCACTGTCGCAGCGTTGATGGCGGAAGCCGATTTGCAGGGTTCGGATGGCCATGGCGTCATCCGTCTGCCGCAATACGCGCGGCGCATTCGTGCCGGTGGACTCAACCTGCACCCCGCTATTCGCGTGCTGCAGGAGCGGCCCGGCATGGCACTCCTCGATGGCGACAACGGCATGGGCCATCTGGTCATGGCGCGCGCGGCGGCGCTCGCGATCGCCAAGGCGCGCGTTGCGGGCGTCGCCTGGGTTGGATCGCGCATGAGCAACCACGCGGGTCCGGCGTCGCTGTATGCGCGCATGCCCCTTGCGCACGACATGATCGGCATGTATTTCGCCGTGGGCAACGCCAACCATCTGCCGCCCTGGGGCGGGCTCGACATGCTGCTGTCGACCAACCCGATTGCAGTCGCAATTCCCGCGAGCAAAGAAGCGCCCGTCGTGCTCGACATGGCGACGACGGTCGCGGCGTACGGCAAGGTGAAGGCCAAGGCGCAACGCGGCGAGATGATGCCCGAAGGCTGGATGATCGATCGCGCAGGGCGGCCGCTCACCGACCCCCGCCGCGCCGACGAGGGCTTTTTGCTGCCCATAGGCGGTTACAAAGGCTATGGCCTCGCCCTGATCGTCGGACTGCTTGCCGGCACGCTCAACGGCGCGGCGATGGGCAAGGATGTCATCGACTTCAACCACGACGATACCAGCGCCACCAACACCGGCCAGGCGATCGTCGCCATCGACCTCGCGGCCTTCGGCGACATCCAGGCGTTCAAGGATCGTGTGGACGGCCTGATCGGCGATCTGCGCGGAAGTCACCGGATGCCGAACGTCGAGAGGATCTGGCTGCCCGGTGAGCAAAGCAACGCCAAGCGCATCGAATACCTGCACGACGGCATCCCGATCCCTCCGGGTTTGCAGCAGAATCTCGAGCGGTTGGCGGACGATCTGGGGATAGCCAGACTTGCCTGCGGAGCTTCTTCAAATTGAGTGACAACGTCGCACATACAGGAGGATTCATGTCAACCGTGCATCGCATCGCTGGCCTCTCTCTTCTCGGCGCCGCGCTCGCGGCCGGCTTGCCCGATGCATTGGCGCAATCCGGATATCCGAACCGCACGATACAGATGATCGTTCCGCTGGCAGCGGCGAGCGCGGTCGACAACGCAGCGCGGATACTCACGCAGCGCATGTCGCAGAACATGGGGCAGTCAATTGTGATCGAGAATCAACCGGGCGCCGCCGGACTGATCGGCGCCGACCGCGTCGCCAAGGCGGCACCTGATGGCTATACGCTGGGCGGCTTCAACGACAGCGTCATGACCATGGTGCCGAATCTGCACGCGACCATGCCGTGGGACATTCTCAAGGACTTCGAGCCGATATCACTGGTCGCCACCGTCGAATGGGGGCTGGTGGTGAACAACGACGCACCGTACAAAAGCGCGGCAGACTTCATCGCCGCGGCCAAGGCGAATCCCGGCAAGATCAACTACGGCTCGGGCGGCAACGGCAGCCCGCAGCAC